>JANQPM010000100.1 GCA_028289465.1 Lysobacterales bacterium
GGAATAACGGCGATTTGCGGCAGGGTCGCAACGCGCCGTTATTCCGGGTGGCGCGCCGGGGAATCCGTTTCAGGGCACGGTAGCGGTCAGCTATCCGGCACTGGGTCCGACGTTCGACAGTGAGGCGACGCAGGAGACCTTGCAGTTCGTGGGCGGCATCCAGTACGAACTGACCGAAAACTGGGTGTTGTCGGCCGACTACAATTGGAGTCGCGCGCGTACCGAGTCGACCTCTACCACACCCGGGTTTGACGCATTCTTTGGGGTCAATCCGGCGATATCGGCAGGGGATATCGACCTGTTCCGGGATGTGTCGCAATTTCCGGTTGATCTGTCTCCGTTCGCGCTGCGGTCGCCGAACAACATTGTCGGACCTCGCGACACGGTTCTGACGAATTTCGCAGTGCGTGCCTCAGGCCCCGCATTCGATATGCCTTACGGGCCGGTCAACGTTTCGGCGCTGCTGGAAACTCGCGAGGAAATCCTGGAAAGCTCTTATAACGAATCGTACAACTTTTTCTCCGGAGCACCCGGTGAGCTGGATACGTTCTTTGTTCCCGAGCGGCGTCAATCCACTGACAGCGTCTACCTGGAAGCGCTGATTCCGTTGCTTTTCGGCAGCGTGGACAATCCACTGCTGCAGTCTGTGGAACTGCAGCTTTCCGCACGCTACGACAGCTACGAAACCGAATCGCCCGCATCGGACGCGAGCTTTTTGGTCGGCGGGCGCGGCGAGTTGCCGACCGACCCGATTGAGACCGCCAGGAATTCGTTCTCCTCGGTTGACTACACCGCCGGGTTTCGCTACGTAGTCAGCGACGATGTGCTATTGCGCGGCAGCTTTGGTACCGGTTTCCTGCCGCCGTCGGTGAACCAGGTATTTGCCCAGGAAGACCCCAGTTTCTTTGTAACCGGAACCGACCCCAAGCGTGGCGGCGACCCGTTCTTTATTCGAACCAACGTCCGGTTCGGCGGCAATCCCGATCTGGAGCCTGAAGAATCCGAAAGCTGGTCGCTCGGTGCGATCTTCACACCGCGCTTTCTGCCCGGGTTCCGTTTGTCTGTCGACTATTCTGTGGTAGAAAAGGAAGGCGAGATTCTGTTTCCCGTGAACCAGCAGATACTGGATCTGGAAGATGTGTTTCCGGATCGGATTCGCAGAGCGCCGCTGACCCCGGATGACATTGCGGCCGGGTTTACGGGTGGGGAGATCATCTTCTTTGACAGAACTGCGCTGAACTTCGCGAGGACCAAGTCGACATCGCTGGACATACAGCTTGACCAGACGATCGAAACGGACGATTACGGCGATTTCAGATTCTACGGTCTTGCAACGAAGATGAGCGAATTCGAGTCCCAGCTGACACCGGACAGCGAGGTGATCGACAGCGTCGGGTTTGACGGCGGTCCTCTGGACTGGCGGCTCAATGCAGGCCTCACCTGGGAGAGCCCCCGTGGCCTTTGGTCGCTCGGATGGAATGCACAGTACTATCACGACTACTTCGTCTATACGGCGACCGCGAGCGACTTCGTCGTGCAGCAAAGCACGCTGCGGCAGGGCAGAGCGGACATTCCGGCCGAAACCTATCACGACTTCTTCGCCGTTTACCGGTTCGGAACAGACAGTTGGCTGGGTGAGTTCTTCGCGGATTCGGAACTGCGTATCGGTATTCAGAACGCCTTTGACAAGAAGCCGAGCGCCCTTCCGTCATTTTCGCCTACGGACGGGCGGTTCAGCGCGTACGGTGACAATCGGCTGCGTCGCTTCACCGTTTCTCTGCGAAAGAGTTTCTAGTTCCCATCAATCATCATGATCCGAATGCTCCATAAGACTCGTGGAGCATTCGGAATTTCACAATCCCACATTCGACTGACAAGGAAGCACAATCTGTGAGCGTGACAAACGTTTTTATTCGAGAGAAAACGGCGGCTATTCTGACACTTCTGGCGGTGTCGATTGCCGGCTGCTCGGTCACCACCGAGCAAGCATTCGAAGATGAAAGGGAAGGGGTCCGGCTGATCGAGAAGGTCGTCCCTGTGGAAGGCCAGATCGTTATCCCATACGAGAAGTATGAACTGGAAAACGGCCTTACGGTCATCCTCCATGAGGACAGATCCGACCCGCTGGTTCACGTTGACGTGACCTATCATGTCGGGTCGGCTCGCGAGGAGATAGGCAAGTCAGGATTCGCCCATTTCTTCGAGCACATGATGTTCCAGGGTTCGGAGAACGTCGCCGACGACCAGCACTTCAAGATCGTCAACGAGTCCGGAGGCACGCTGAACGGGACGACGAACATCGACCGCACCAACTACTATCAGACGGCGCCGAAAAATCAGCTCGAGAAGATGTTGTGGCTTGAAGCGGACCGGATGGGTTTTCTGCTGCCGGCAGTGACCCAGGAGAAGTTCGAAGTACAGCGCAGCACGGTAAAGAACGAGCGTGCTCAAAGCTATGAAAACAAGCCCTACGGACTGCAGTTCGAGCGCACCATTGAAGCGCTCTATCCACCGGGGCACCCCTACTCCTGGATGACGATTGGCTATGTCGAGGATCTGGACCGCGTTGAGGTTGACGATTTGAAAGCGTTTTTTCAGCGCTGGTATGGCCCCAACAACGCGACGCTTACTATCGGCGGCGACATCGATCGCGAACAGACGCTGCGCTGGGTGCAGAAGTACTTCGGCCCCATCCCGCGCGGTCCGGCGGTTAACCCAATGGACAAATGGCCGGTGGAGCTGGATGAAGATCGCTACCTGTCAATGGAAGACAACGTCACGACACCGCTCCTGCGGATCACTATCCCGACGGTGTACTTTGGCCACCCGGATGAGACCGCGCTCGATGCGTTGTCGGATATCCTGGCCAGGGGGGCGTCGTCGTTACTCTACAGGAAGCTTCAGGCTGCCGGCCTGGCCGCATCCGTCACGGGTTCCCATTCCTGTGGCGAGCTGGCCTGCGCGTTGACCTTCAGCTTTATGCCGGCCGATGGATACTCGCTTCAGGACATGCAACAGGCTTTTTCGGACGCGCTGCGGGAATTCGAGGAGCAGGGCGTCGGCAGCGACGATCTGGCCAAGATCAAGAACAGTGCGACGGCACAAGCTATTTTCCGCATGCAAAGCGTCGGCGGCAAGGTCGGGTATCTGGCGCTGATGGAAACCCTCAAGGGGAATCCGAATCAGATCGGCGCCAACGTTGCGGCGATCAAAGCGCTAACCGCTGCCGACATCATGTCGGCGTATGAGATCTACATGAAGAACCGGCAGGGCGTCTACTTGAGGGTCACGCCGATGGGCGGGCGCGAAGCGCTGGAAACCCCGGACAACTGGGCGTTTACAGGGCGGAAAATCCCGGAGCCGCTGTCGGCCGGCGCGACCGACTTTGAGCCGCGGTCGATTCAAGACACGTTCGATCGCAGCCGTATGCCGGGCGCGGGACCGGTCCCGGCGCTGCAGAAGCTGGATAGCTGGGAGGCGACGCTGCCGAACGGCATCGGCGTTATCGGCGTTCAGGCCGATGAGGTACCCACAACCGCCGTTCTGATGCGAATGAAGGTGGGGCTGCAGCATGAAGCGCGCGAAAAGCTGGGTGTCGGCAATCTCACGGCTTACGTCTTGAACGAATCGACGGATGAAAGTACGGCCGAAGACCTTAACACTCGCCTGGCAAAGCTCAGCTCAACGCTTCGTTTCTATGCCGACGGCGAGTACGCATTCATGAGCCTGGGCGGCTTGACGGAAAATCTTGATGAGACGCTTGAGATCGCAACTGAACGGCTTACCAGCCCCAGGTTCGACCCCGACGAGTTTGACCGCTGGAAAAAGCAGGCTCTTAAGCTGATTTCGCTAGGTGACGACTATGCACCTGAGGTGGCGAACGGTCTTGTTCCGCTGGTCCTTTTTGGCCGCGAGAACCATTTCGCATACTCCAGTATCGGTCTTAAGGAAACTGTGGAGAACATCGAGCTTGCGGACGTTCGCGAATTCTATGCACGGCACTACTCGCCGTCGGTTGCCGAGATTCTGGTTATTTCGGATCTGCCGCAAAGCGAGGTGATCGAGCGTCTCTCGGTGCTGTCAGGATGGAACGCAAAGCGGGTTCCCGCAGCAATGGGGGCCACGCCTTATCCGGAGCTGGCCGGGGGCACGATCTACCTGATTGACTTGCCCGGCGCCAAGCAGTCGGAGATTCGGGTGGCGTCTCGAAGCACGACTTACGACGCGCTCGGCGAACACTATCGACTGACGCTGCTCAATCACTCGCTTGGCGGTTCGTTCAACAGCCGAATCAACCTCAATCTTCGAGAGGACAAGGGTTATTCCTACGGGGCCTTTGCTTACCTGCGGGCGAATGAGCATTCCGGCCGTTACGTTGTACAGACCAGTGTGCGAACCGACGTTACCGGAGCGGCTATTGAGGAGATCTTCAAGGAAATCCGCGGCGTGTCGCAGGATGGGATCACCGAAGACGAATTGATGTTCACGAGGCGCGCGATCGGCCAGAACGATGCCCTGGCCTACGAGACCCCGAATCACAAGGTAAATGTCATTGCGCAGACGCAGCGCTACAACCTGGCCCCGGACTGGCGTCGCCAGCAGCACCACATCCTCCAGAATATCACTGTTGAGGAACTCAACGCGCTTGCAAAAAGACGCCTGATCGTTGATGAGATGATTACGGTGGTTGTGGGTGACAAGTCCGAGGTCTGGCCACAACTGCAAGACCTGGGGCGCCCTGTCATAGCGGTGGATCGGCAGGGAAATCCGCTCTAGGGGTTCGGTTTCGCAACAGCAGTTGAGTCTCGCCGGTGCGCTCGTATGCACCGGCTGAGAATTGTCTGGCTTGGCGAGGGCTTCTTCTGCCGGGCCAGTTCTCGCTGAGATCAACGGCTGCTGGTCAGCGTGCCAAACGGAATACCTTGATTGTTACCGCGCCATTGTTACCGCCTTGGGGACAGGGGTCCGAGGTAAAGTTCCGCTTTTATAAAACCGGGGTAAAGCCGGCCTACGTTGACGGTTGGGTAAATTCGGCCTATATATTTTACATAGGGCGAGGACTCATTGGTGCACGGACAAGGCGGGGACAAGACACAAGGAAGAGATCGGGGTAGACGTCGAACCGAATCAGATGCTTCCGGACAGACTCAGACGGCCGATGCGCTAGAGACCGCAGCAGCGGCCCTTGATCTTGCCAAAAGCCTGCTGGCGGACAACCCTTCGGTACTGGCTCTGGAATTGGGCTGGAAAATCACCGGCGGCCGGTTAACCGGTCAGCCTGCCATTCGCATCACCGTCGACCGGAAACGCGCTGCAACCGAAATCGCTGTCGAGCACTTGATTCCCGCTGAAATCGGCGGTCTGCCGACCGATGTCCGCTCGCTTACCAAGGTGGAGCCGTTCGGCCATGACATGGTTGGCGGCGATCAAGTACACCGCATTATATGGAACTCAACTGACAGTCCGGGTCCGGGCACGCTGGGTTGTATTGCCACGCGCCTGGTGGATTCCCGGGCGGTGATGCTGTCCTGCGAGCATGTATTCGAGGCCAACGACGGCACCAGCGAGCAGCGCCGCGATATCTTTCAGCCCGACATTTCCCGCTGTATGGGCAGCGTGTGCAACGGGGTCGGCTACGCCAAGCTGGGTCATATCGGTAACGTTCACTGGGTGGATACCGGCCCGGCGTCGGATACCGATCCAGAGTTCTATATCGACTGCGCCATCGGCGAACTGGAAACGGATGATTTCGCCCGCGGGGTTGTCAGTGTCGGTGCGCTGACCGGCACCGAAGATATCACCGACCATGTGCCGGAAGGTTCTCCGCTGCAGGTCAAAAAAATGGGCGCTGCCACGGGTTTCACCGAAGGCTTGGTGGTCAGCGCCGCCAGCGATGTCCCGGCCGAAGAAGGCCACGATCCTCAATTCCGTACCATCTTGATTCGGGCGCAAGACGGCGGCGGCCACCAGTTCAACAAGGAAATCAGGGTACCCGGTCACCTGAAGCAAAATTACATTGACGCCTTTAACGACGGCGACCCCAATGGCACGGTGACCGATATCGGCAACGACACTTTGCACTTTCAGGTCAACATGTTCGGGACTTTCGGCGATTCCGGTTCGGCGGTGGTTGACAGCGGCGGCAAGGTGGTAGGGATTTTGTACGGCGGTAACTCGCTGACGGTTCGACCGGTGGAAGGAGAGCCGGTAAAAGTGCCGATGGGGGATACCCGCGCCTGCCATATTGGGCCGGTTATGTCTGAGATGGGCATTCGAATCGACCCGGCTTCGGCGGTCAGCACTGCACAACTGGAACAAGGTTTCGGTCCGGGTTCGGCCATCGCCACCGACTATGCCGACAAAAGCATCGAACGAGCCGCGGCACAGCTTGAAGCGCGCCTAAAGCAGAGCCCGGCAGGCCGCGAGCTGGTGGCTGTGGTCAAGCGAATCGGCCGGGAAGCGGTGGATCTGGTTCATCACCGGCGCAGGGTTACGGTGACCTGGCACCGCAACCAAGGACCCGGATTCGCCGCGCTGCTGGTGCAGTGCATTCGGGATCTGAGTAAGCCGCTGCCAAGAAATTTAAACGGACGAAATCTGCAAACCCTGCTCAACCGCATGGGCGAAGTGCTGATCGCCGAGGGGAGTGCGCAGTTAGCCGGAACGCTGAAACGTTACCGCACCTGGGTTCTCGAATGGCTGGCCGGTGCCGAGAGCATGGAACAGGCTATCGCCAATCTGAATCGGCGTGCCGGGGAAGCCGTCGGATGAAAAAGCCGAACCAGGCCCAACTCGACCAATGGTGGCATGCACACAAAATCGCCTGCGATGCGTGGCTCGAACAGCCCGGCATCGTTCATATCGGCCTGGGCGCCAAAGAAACCCGGCAAGCCATTTCCGAAGAAGTTGCGTTGATCTTCTATGTCAAGGAAAAGCACCCGCCGGACCGGCTGCCCGAAGCACAGCGGATCCCGGAAACGATAAACGGTGTGCGCACCGACGTGCAGCGCATCCGCGTCTGGCATGAGCCCTTTGGTGCCACCAATCTGGATGGCGGCCATCAGATTCGGGCTGTCCCGGACGACCGCGACCGGCCCAAACCCGGCACCCTGGGCTATATCGCAACTACGGACCCTGGCAACCAGAACGTGATGTTGAGTTGCAATCACGTCATGATTCCGAATCGGCGCACGGACAATCGTATCTTTCACCCGGATGTCTCCCGCTGCTGCGGCAAACTGAAAAATGCTGTGGGCCAGGCCACTCAGGGCCGTACCGGCATGGCCCCGCACACAAATAGCCAAGGCACAGAGATGTATATGATCGACTGTGCAATAGCGAGCATAGACAGTGGCGTTAACGGGCGTAAGCATGTGCCCGGTGCGGGTAGTGTAACCGGTGCGGGCGATATTTCGGATGACCCGACGCCGATAACCGTTGTGAAACGCGGTGCTGTTACCGGTGTGACCAAAGGTACGGTGAGCGACGTCAATTTCACCCCGCTTGGGGCACCGCAGCCCTTCCGCCTCATTCGAGTACGGCCTTTGGCCGGCGAGACCACGCCGTTTCATAAGGACTTTACCGTACCGGACGACGCCATAGACTTTTGTCTTAACCAGTATCCCATTGAATCGCAGGGCGGCACGGCAACCCAGATCGGTGACAACAGAATCCGCTTCGAACTGCCGGCATTTACCGTCCCGGGCGATTCAGGTGCGATTCTGATAGATGATGCCAGCCGCCAGGTTGTCGGCATCATCGTCTCCGGCGATGTTTTCGCATTTCCGTCGTTCAATGACGAAGGCAGATTGGGTACCGGCGGTATGCCCAGCGGCGATGGCTGGGCCTGTCATATCCAGCCTATTCTGAGTGAACTGTCCATACGGATTGATCCGTCCACAGTACCCAGCGCCGCACCGGTCAGGCTGACGCCCGGTGACGCGATTGACGCAGACCCGCCGGAGCCCGGCAAACTGGATGTGATCAACGCCCGGCTGGCCGCTTTGGAACAAACGCTGCAGGCGACCGACAAGGGAAGGGCGCTAAACGGCCTGATCAGGCAGCATGCGGACGAACTGATGGATTTAGTGCACCATCGCCGGCGCGTGCTTGTGCGGTGGCATCGCAATCGGGGCCCGGCATTTGCCGCGTTGCTGCTGGATGCGTTGGTTGAAGACGAGGCGCCCATTCCGGTGGACGCGGGCGGTGTGCCGCGCGATACCCTGCTGCTGCGCATGCGCGATGTTTTATCTGAAGAGGGCAGCCCCCGGTTACGGGACGCCATTCGGCGCCATGAGCAATTTATTTTTGAATTGCTGCATGAAAGCCGGACGATCAATGACCTGGTGCGGAACCTCGCATGAATGTGATTTCCGCCTTTCCGCTGAAACAAGGCATGGCAATTGCCGTACGCGACCGGGTAACGCAAGACGCAGGTTGGGCGCAGTATGGCAGTCTGGGGTGTATCGTCCGACGGCGCGGAAGGCCGGATCGGTTTCTGCTTTCTGCCTATCATGTGCTGTTTGCGCGCGCCAATCAGGCGGGTCATCCGGTTTTTTCTCTGGGCCAGAACGGTCACCAAAACGATCACCGAGACAGTTTCCGCAAGGTGGCCCGGCTGCACATCGGGCGGGCTGGCATCTATCGGTACTGCGGCGTTGAATCGTTTATTGACGCCGGCTTAGCGCGTCTTGTGCCCGGCCCGGCTGCGGAATCCTGCTTGCCCGTCTGCCGTGCGGCCCAGGCCCAGGCAGGCGACCGGGTCAGCAAGTTTGGCGCCGCCACCGGATTCACCGAGGGCGTGGTTGCCGATGTGAGCTATCCCGATCACTGGTATTGGGAGTACCGTTCGGAGAACGCTCCGCGCCAGATTCGCATTGCGCCATCTGGGAAAGGCGCGTTCGCCGAAATCGGCGATTCCGGCGCTGCGGTGTTCAACCGGCGGGACGAAATTGTCGGCATTTTGTGGGGCAGCAATGCCAGCGGCGATGGCGTGGCGAGCCACATCATCCCGGTGATTGATGCTCTGGGTTTGGATTTACAAATCGCCGCTGCGGACCTTCGGGTGAAATGGGAAAACTAATGCTATGAGCGGTATTCAGGAATACAACGAAACCTTGTCGCCCGGGCTCTTGATACAATCCAAGACTGCCGGTGCGCCGGGTACGCTGGGTTGTTTCGCGCGGCTCAAAACCGACCCGTCGAAAATCTTCGTGGTCAGCGCCGGCCATATTCTGTATGGGGCGATTCGTGATGTGGCTCCGAGCCCGACTGCCGGAAACGGCTCGGATGTTGGCCAGCCCTCGGTTTCCTGCTGTCTTTCCTGTGCCTGCCGGGTGGTGGCTGAAAACACAGATACCAGCACCGACTGGTCCAGCGTGGCTATCACCTCGCCGGTAAACCAGACGGCCACCGGCAGCCGCTACGATATCGCCATGGCGGAATGGAATGGCGAGCGCGCCTATACCAATCAGGGCCAGTACGGCATGATCACCGGTGCGCCGAGCGGCGGTTTGGGCGTGCAGGCCGGCGACGCGGTGGAATTCGTCGGGTCGACCAGCGGCCACGTGACAGGCACGGTGATCGGCCTCGCCCATTCGTCCACCCACGGCGGACAAGCTGTATCGAACCTGCTGTTCCCGGACCGGCTGGCCGGCAGCGCTGAGGAACGGTTTATGACCTCCAACGTGCGCACGGTCTTGCAGTTGCTGATTCTGCCGGATGCGGACCCCAGTGACGGCACGATCCGAATGATGTTCGGCCAGCGGGGGGATTCCGGCGCCGCCGTGGTTAACAGCCAGAAGCAGGTCATCGGCATTCTCAGCCAGGTCTGGCAAATTCCGGATTTAGCGCATACCGATCTGAATAACTACCTACCCAATGCGCCTTTACCGCCTCACGCGCTGGGCATAGGGATCGTCTCGCCGATCGGTCCGGCGCTGGATGATTTCGGCCTTGAAATCGTTAACAACATGAGCGGCACGGCGACGGCCTCGGCGGTTGTCGATATCAACGGCCGCAGCAGAGAACGCGAGGAGCGCGTAGCCGCCCAGCTGGTGCTGCAGGATCTCGAGCGTGAAATTCGTACCAAGGCACTGGGAATTCAGGCGCTGGATGCTCTCGAACGCCATCGAAGCGAAGTGATCGGGCTGGTGAATGACAACCGCCGTGTGGCAGTCACCTGGCACCGCAACAAGGGGCCGGCCTTTGCCGCCCATTGCCTGCATAACCTCAGCGACCGAACCTATGTTGTTCCGAAAAGCGTCGACGGTGTCACGGCGGTGGATTTGCTGCGAAAAATGGCGCTGATCTTAAAGCGATACGGCTCGCCTGAATTGCAAAACGATATCCGGCGGTTCGAATCCATGGTTTACGCCTGGGTAGAGGACTGCCAAAACATCTGGTCGCTGGTCGAGCGCATGCGCCGCCTGCCGGCGGCCGAACCACAGCAGGTTTTGGCAGGTTGAATTTACACACATATCCAGGATTGAGGCATGGCAGATAAGGGTACGTTTGAAACTATCGTTACCGCACTCGGGCGCCTGCTCGAACCGCTGGTTGCCGGCCTGGAGAAAGACAATATCCAAGGATTTTTCGGTGAGCTGGGCTTTCCCCTGACGGATAGCCAGGCCAATACGCTGAGCGATAATACCAATGGCGTGACCGCCACCATCAACGGTTTGCTCACCGCGGTTGCCGATTTGGTCGCAGCGGCTGAGGCCGACTCCGACCAGGTGTTGGAGAAAGGTGTCCAGGCCAGCATACGCCTGGTGGAAAGTATCGGTTCGTTCGTCCAGATCAAGGACGCGGTAGACAGTCTCGGTCTGACCGTGGCGCCCGCCGAACTGAATGAACTGCCCGAGCGCTTGTTATCTTATTTGCTGGTCAAAAACCTCGATGCGGTCAGGCCGTTAAATGAAATTCTGGAACTCCTGGGGATATTGGATCGGGTTGAACACAATATTGACTCCGTTAATCCCGAGGCACCTGAATACACCGTATCGACATTCCATTTCAATCGAATATTCGACTGGCTGGGCGACCCCGGAGAACAATTTGAGTCGCTGTACGGTTGGGGAAGTCCCGCATTCGATGGTTCCTTGCTGTTACCCAAACTGGAAAAACTGATTGCGACATCCGGTTTGCCGGTCATCTATGACAGCACGGAAAACCGGTTGGATCTGATTCTGGTGGAGGTGACCGCGCCCAATACGCTTTCGCCGCGCGGTCTGCATATCGGCTTGAACAACCAGTTCAATACCGGCGAGCTGACCCTGCCGAACGGCGATTTCAACATCACCCTTGAACTGGGCCTCAATGCACCTACCGGCATGGCTATTACCCTGCAGCCCAACGGCAAGGTTGAGTTTCTGCCGCCCGATACCAGCGCGCAAATCAGCGGCGAAATCCGGCTCGGGTTCCTGACCACAAGCGGTCCCTATATTCTACTTGGCCAGGCCGGCGGCAGCCGTCTCGAAATCAAAGGCGTGGGTGCCGACACCGGCGTGCGGCTGGCGTGGAACACCAGCGAGGGCAAGGCCAGCGGCGATTTTGAAATCGCCGGTCGCCTGGATGACGGCAAAGTGCTGATCGACGCCAGTTCCGGCGATGGGTTTCTGACCAGCATTATTCCCGGCGGCGCGATTGAAGGCGACTTCGATCTGGCCATGGGTTATGCCACCGATACCGGCTTTTTTATCCAGGGCAGTTCGGCGATCGAAGTGAAACTGCCATTGCATGTGGATTTGGGGCCCATTGGATTCGACGCGTTAACCATCGGCGCCGGTTTCAGCGACGGCGCCATTACCACCTCCCTGGGCGCGGATATCAGCGCCAACCTCGGCCCGCTGCAGGCCGTGGTGGAAAATATGGGCGTCCAGGCCGAATTTACGTTCCCTGCCGGGGGCGGGAACCTGGGGCCTTTGGATCTCTCGCTGGGCTTCAAGCCGCCCAACGGAGTGGGGCTTTCGCTGGATGTGGGCGTCGTCAAGGGTGGGGGCTACCTGTATTTCGACTTCGACAAAGAAGAATATGCCGGTGCCTTGGAACTGGTATTCAGCGGCTTCATCACCATCAAGGCAGTCGGTCTGGTAACCACGCAGATGCCGGACGGATCGGACGGCTTCTCGCTGCTGATTATTCTAAGCGCCGAGTTCGGCACGCCATTTCAGTTGGGCTTTGGTTTTACCTTAAATGCGGTGGGCGGCCTGCTGGGCCTGAATCGAACCATGGAACTGGAACACATTGCCGTCGGCGTGCGGACCGGCGCGATAGACAGCGTGATGTTTCCGGACGATCTGATCGCCAACGCGCCAAAAATCATCAGCGATCTGCGGGAATTCTTCCCGCCGCAAGCCGATACGTTTTTGATCGGGCCAATGGCCAAACTGGGCTGGGGAACGCCGTCTCTGGTGACCGCTTCGCTGGGTATCATCATCGAAATTCCACCCGGCAATATTGCGATTCTGGGGATTTTGAAAGTTGCGCTGCCGGATGAAGACGCTGCGCTGATTGTCATTCAAGTTAATTTTATCGGCGCTTTGGAAGTCGATAAGAAACGCCTGTGGTTCTTTGCCAGCCTGTACGAATCGCGCGTGCTGTTCATCACCCTGGAAGGTGATATGGGATTGCTGATCGCCTGGGGCGACGATGCGAACTTCGTTCTCAGCGTAGGCGGATTCCACCCGTCGTTCAATCCGCCGCCGCTGCCATTTCCCAACCCCAAACGCATTGCCATCAGCATTCTGAACGAATCGTGGGCCAAGATTCGCGTTTCGGGCTACTTTGCGGTCACTTCGAATACCGCTCAATTCGGTGCCAAGGTAGAAGTTTATTTTGGTGTCAGCGCGTTCAATATTGACGGACATATCGGCTTTGATGCGCTGTTCCAGTTCTCGCCTTTCTACTTCATCATCAGTATCTCCGCATCATTGAGCGTCAAAGTTTTCGGCGTTGGCCTGTTCAGCGTTCATATGAGCGGACAACTAGAAGGGACCTCGCCCTGGCACATCGAAGGCAAAGGGAAGATCAAGCTCCTGTTCTGGTCTATCAAGGTGCCCTTCAGCCATACCTGGGGCGAGAAGAAAGATACGACGCTGCCTTCCACGGAAGCCTTGCCATTGCTGGTCAAGGAGCTGGAGAAATCCGACAACTGGACGGCAGAAATCCCGAGCGCCTCTTCGCTGCTGGTAACACTGAATGAAAATCTCACCGAAGCGGATCTTATTCTGCACCCGGTAGGCAGCCTGCGCGTACACCAGCGCGCCATTCCACTTAACCTGGACCTCGACAAGATCGGCAACCAGAAAGTCTCTGATGCCAGGCGTTTCTCCATTGATGTGGCGGACGGCGATATCGACAAAGTCGCCGATACCCGGGAATCCTTTGCGACCGCTCAATTCAAGGAGCTGAATGACTCTCAGCGGCTGAGCACCCCGGCCTATGAGAAGCAGGACGCCGGCATCGAGCTGTCGGTTACCGGTAATCAGACTCTGACGCATTCCGCGGTGAAGCGTGTAGTGCGCTACGAGGAAATTGTCATCGATAACCAGTTCCTTCCTCCGATTCGCCGTTTTGTCGGCGTGATCAGGGCCATGTTCAACCATTGGCTGGTGGGCAATGCAGCCAGCCGGTCAACGTTGTCGGCGCATAGCAAAAAGCTGAAGTCGCCGGTCGAGCAGAAAATCCAGATTACCGGCGCGGTCTATGTTGTGGCCAATGCGGCTGATAACACGCTGTTTGCCGAAACGGCCCAGTTCAGCAGCCAAACCGCCGCACAGGATTTCCTGAATGCGCAGGTTCGGCAGTCGGCATCGCTGGTAGGCGAAATACACGTGATCCCTCAGGCGGAGCTCAAGGACGCAGCATGAACGGTGAAATAGGCACTTATACTTTTCTGCCGTGGTTACGCCACGGTATTTCCAATCGTGTCGTTGCCGCTGACCACGATGCAACGGTCAAGGCGCGTGCCGCGATTACCGTTAATCTGGGCGTGCATGGGACGGGAGGGGACGATGGGGACGTTAACGCGACTATCCCCCGCGAAGTTGAGCTGTATGGGCCGGGAGATATCGTCGGTATCGAGTCTCAGGCGATTATCAAAACCGAGCCGCTTAACTGGATCACCAATTTCGAGCCCAATTATCTGCCCTATATCGAGTTTTACGACGAGGACTTCCCGTGGCGCTACACGCCCGCAGCGCCGGCGGGCGGTCGTCTGCGTCCCTGGCTGGCGCTGATCGTGCTGAAAAAAGATGTCGAATATACACCGGTCACCAACCTGCAAGACCACAAGCTTCCGGCCATCGAAATATTGGAAGCCGACCTGTCCAAGGTTTTTCCACCGGCCGAGGAACTGTGGGCCTGGGCGCATGTGCATGTGAACGAAAATATTGCCGGCAGCGCCGCGGCACCGCAGGCTCCCAATGTGGACAATGTGCTGAGCGAACTGCAATCGCTGATCGCCAATAGTCCGGACACCGCCTATTCGAGAATAACCTGTCCGCGCAAGCTGGAGCCGAACAGCCAGTATGAAGCCTTTTTGATCCCCACTTTTGAAACCGGCCGTTTGGCCGGCCTGGGAAAGGATCCGTCCACGGCCCCGCACGCCACATTTTCCGCCTGGGGAGAGGGGCGGCCTGATGCAGCCATTTTTCCTTACTATCACCGGTGGTATTTCCGCACCGGTTCGCGCGGTGACTTTGAATACCTGGTGCGCTTGCTGGAGCCGCGGGAAGCCGATGCCCGCGTCGGCCGCCGCGATATGGATGTGCAGGCGCCCGGTTCGAATATTCCGGGCATAACGGATCCGGAACTCGAGGGCGTATTGAAGCTCGGCGGCGCATTGCTGGCGCCACTGACCGACGAAGCCGAGCAGGAACTGGAGAAATGGGAGCAATGGGACCAGCCAGACTACCCGCATCCCTTCCAGAGCGAGTTGGCTGAATTCGTGAATTTGGCGGATGAATACACCAGCAAAACCGCCGACCAGGCACACCAGGATTCCGGTCTGGACGACGCCATACGGGACGACCCGGACCCGTTGATTACGCCGCCCATCTACGGCCGCTGGCATGCACTGACCAACCGGCTGCTGAGCGAGGCGGACGGCTCGGATTCGCCGAACAATCAAAACTGGGTGCACGAACTGAACCTGGACCCGCGCTGGCGTGCTGCCGCCGGCTTCGGCACCGACGTCGTTATCGAGAACCAGGAAGAATATATGGATGCCGCCTGGGACCAGGTCGGTGAAGTCATTGAGGCCAACCGGAAACTGAAACTCGCCCAACTGGCTAAACAGGCTTCCAAATACTGGCACAGCCGGCATCTCGTCCCATTGACCGCGCTGGCGCCTGAAAAAGTCCTGTCTTTCACCGCGCCCATGACCCGCAGGCTGCTGCACGATGGTGTGACCGTTGCGCATCGGATTCGGCGCAGCCCGGTTACGCCTGCGATGACCTCCGGCGCGCTGCGCAGAATGCTGCGCCCGCGCGCCCGGCTGGCAAAACTGGCCGGTTTTGACCAGAAAATACGACCGGATAACCTCATCGAAAGGGTCAATGAAGGTACTGTCACCGCTGCACCGCCGAATACCGTTCCCAAGGAGGTCGTCACCGTCGAAGACCTGGCAGACGCGCTGGCGCCTTCCGGCCTGATCGGAACGTTAATCGAACGCCTGCAAAACTCGCCCTTCCTGCGGCTGCTGCCTTTGCTGCTGGCGATCTTGATGCTGGTGCTGATATTTCTGACCGGCCTGGGACTCATCGTCGGCGCTGCCGCTGCCGGTATCTTTTTCGGTGTATGGCTGTATCTCCGCCGCGCGGTCAAACGAGCGCAGCAGATCGCGGACCTCAAGCCGGAAAATCAGACGCCGGCGAGCGTCGACCAACTGCCGCCCAGTCCGAATTTCGAACTGCAGGACGACATCGTTTCGTTCCAGCCGGTGCCGGTAGCCGGTTCTACCGCGCCAGGGGTCGCCGGCCGGGATACCGATAATGCCGAAGCGGAACGCTTTAAAATTGCTTTGCGCGATGCCTACATCGCCCAGGCCGAAGGGCGGGACAGCGGAAAGCCTGCCCCGACCATACCGCTTAATCTGACGGGCATCATGGATACGACCATCGCCCAACTGGATCCGCAAGTGACGATTCCCCGGTTCGTCCTGGGACAGATCGTTCTGCCGGGCCATATCCTCGATCAGATCGGCGAGAAATTTGTCGAAGTAATGGCCTATCCCGAACTCGATGTGCCCATGTACAAGCCACTGGCGGACAAATCCACCGATTTGTTCGTGCCTAATTTGAATTACATCAAACAGAACACCATTACGCTGCTGAATACCAATCAGCGCTTCATCGAATCCTATATGGTGGGCTTGAACCATGAGTTCGCCCGCGAGCTGCTGTGGCGGGAGTATCCCACCGATCAGCGCGGCAGCTATTTCCGCCAGTTCTGGGACGTCAGTACTTTTCTCAGCGAAACGGAAGATGACGATCAGCGGCGCGAAGAATTGAAAGACGTCCCGCCATACCATCTTTGGTCGAAATCCAGCAAGCTCGGCGATCACGACCACCGCGAACAGGGCAGGGATAACGAAGAAGAGCTGGTTCTGGTCATACGCGGCGAGCTTCTCAAAAAGTACCCCAATGCCGTGGTCTACGCGCACAAGGCGAAGTGGCAGCCGACCAGCGAGACCGATCCCACTCCGAATAAGAATGCCGAACGCGACTTCGATCCCGATACGCCTATCAAGAGCCCGCTGTATGAGGCCAAGGTCGCTCCGGACATTTACTTTTTCGGTTTCGATCTTACCGAGGACGAGGCGCGCGGCGACCCCTCGGTGGACGATGAGCCGGGCTGGTTCTTTGTAATCAAGGAACGCCCGGGCGAGCCGCGGTTCGGTTTCGACATCGAACGTGACGGCGGCCTGCAGGTTTGGAACGATCTGGCCTGGCCCGATGTGGTGCCGGGACTGCAGGACGGCGACTTCATCAAGATAAGCGAAGTGCCGGCCCTTTCTTTGTCCAGCAGCGAGCCCAGCGGGGCCGAACAGGAGAAAAAAGAGCAATGGCAGGAAGATCATCTGCTGAACTGGACCGGCAGCATTAACTCGGCGGAACTGGCGTACATCATGTTTCAGGCGCCGGTCCTTATCGGCGTGCATGCGGCTGAAATGCTGCCTTCAAGCTAGGAGTCACGATGTCGGAATTTACTGATTTACAAGACCAGCTCGACGCTAGCAGGCAGGATTACCGCAAAGCCCGGTCCGGGCATTTGGCCGCATTGGAACGGCTGGCCAAGCAGCAGCGCAAGATTCAGGCGGCTGAGCGCCTGGGCGAACAGAGCGCCAATATGCTGGGCCGGCTGCGGGAAGAAGAACGCCGGATCAAAGAAAATCTTGAGGACAAGGCGGGTCTGTTCCTGCAGGCGGACTCCCTGCTACGGGAAAATCTGGCTGCGTTTGAGCCGTTCTCCGATCCGACCCAGCGGATCGAAGAGTTTGACGACAGTTTCCCGATCCTGCTGTTTCCCGTGCGGATCGAAACGCGATTCAAAAAGCTGACGGAGGTTAACGACCGCCCGAGGCACCAACTGTGGCTGCGAATTTTTCCCGATGACATTCTGATCGATACTTTTGAGGATCTGCCCGCCGAGGTTGAAGTTGCCAATGTGCGCCAGTACTGGGTTAATCGCTGGATTGCGGGTGGCGTGGAAAGCGAGCTGCGGGCCGCCTGGAAAGCCCTGATCAGCAGTCACGGCAGCGGCCGCGCCCATTGGCTGATACAGAAAATCGCCCCTGTTACAGACGATCCGGAGATCGACGCAGAGCCGGTAAAACAGGAAGGCGAACATCTGCTGGTGATCGCGACCAGCGCGCGGCCGCCGCTCAACGAATCCCAGTTAGTGGAAAGCTATTGGCAGGATGTTGTCAGCGGCATTCCCGCCGCTGACGCTCTGGCCGAGTTGACCGATGAGCTGGGCCCGGTCCGCGCGGAAGAACTGATCACGGAATATGTGCCTGAAAATATCGACACACCGGTGCCGGGTGATAGCACGGAAGTCCGGGTGGTTTGGCTGAAGCTGCCGGATCTGGAAGCGCTTGATACCCAATTGCAGCCCTGGTCTCAGCCCGCCAGGGCGAGCCTGTTGCCGGAACGTTTTGTGGTGCTCGGGTTCAACGGCCGCGAGCAGTCTCTGCTGCAAATCGGCAATCCGGTTCCCGCCGAACTGCTGGTGGGGCCCGATCCAAGCGCCGCCGAAGAAGATCAGCTCAGCGAGGAAGACGGCGAGCTGGACGTTCCGGATCAGCTCAAATGGCTGACCGATTTCGATCAGGCGATCGCCCAGGGCATGGGCATGAAAATCGACCTGACGGCCAATCAGTACCAGAGCGGCTTCGACCGCTTGTTTGTGCTTGGGGTGCGCCTTGGCGCCAACCCGGAACAGGCGCGACTCGAACTGGAGCAATTACTGGTCAACCATCAGAGGTCCAGTTCGGGCCTAAGCCTGCTGCGCCAGGGGACGCCCACGAACAACGTTGATGCGGACGAGTCGGGATATACCTGGATCGAAGATGCGGATATCAGCTATGACCACTACTTCGGCGAACATCCTGAAGACGAAGCGGGCGACTGGCGTAACAAGACCGACGGCCGCCGTTTCGCGGAAGCGCTGGGCCTGGACCCCGAGGTTATAAAGGGCATTCCCAATTATTTTGCCACCGACCAATGCGAAGCGCGCGCGATGAACGAAGCCTTGTGGCCCACTACCCTGGGCTACTATATGGAAAGCATGCTCAACGGCGTGTTCGATGACGCCGTTATCGATCAGGCGCGCGACTATTTTAACCGCTACGTTCTCGGACGCGGCGTGATTCCGGCATTCCAGGTCGCGGATCAGCCATATGGCGTGCTGACCGCAACACGGTTCACCAACATGTCCTGGCTGGAACGAGACCGGCAGGTTCCGCGCCGCAAAACGGCGCCGTTTCTGCAGCGTCTCTATGCTGTGATAAAAAAGGCCCACGAAACCTGGGACTCGCTCGCCACCCGTGTCAGCAAGGTCGATGCTGACAGCGCGGATGCCCATCAGGCGCTGCTGGATATTATTGGACTGCACCCGACCTCGGCAGAACATTATCGGCGCGTAGCGCAAAGCTTCGAAGAGTTTTTCAATCACTGGAAACTATCCGCCTTTTTCGGTCATAGCTGGCCGAACGGGACGGCTGCAACCACCTATCAGACGGGCCTGCAGTTCCTGGAGACCTTTGGTTATAAGCAGGGGTCGCGGGAAGATTTTCCCGAGCTGCTGAGCAAGTTCTTTTTCGCAAAGCCCGACCCTGTCGGTGGCCCGCTGATCGACGAACCGCCCATATCCGAGTCAGAATTGATTCGCGCTACTCATGAGAGTGGCGATAATTATCTGCAATGGTTGATCACCGCCAGCAAAACCTCCCACGACATGCTGCGCAAACAAGAGGGCTTCGAAGATAATCGTCCGCCCCGAGCGCTGCTGTACCTGATGCTGCGCCACGCTCTGGACCTCGGCTTTATCCAGACCAGTATTCAATTGCATCGCGAGTTTTCATTGCTCGATGACAGTGAAATACGCGCCTATCAGGCCGAACCCAAATTCTTCCATGTCGCGGACGAGGCAGTTGACGGCAACAGCCGCGATCGCAATACCTGGGAGTTGCTGTACAAGACCGAAGCCGCGATCACCAACGACCCGGAATTGTCCATCGGTGAGTTCATTTCCAGAACGCTGACCGTGAGGGACCCTTATCTGAACAGGCAGATCGCCGCATTGGAGCACCTCAAAGACCGGCCTACCGCACGGCTTGAGCGGGCTTTCGTCGAACATCTCGATTGCTGCAGTTATCGCCTGGACGCCTGGTGGCTGGGGCTGCTGGCCGTGCAACTTGAGGTGATGCGCACGCCCCGGGTCAATACGAATACGGGCGCAACGCTTGCTGATCACACGACCGGTCTTGTGAATCGCGGAAGTGAATCGGATGGGGCGCGGCTTGGCAGTTACCTGGGGGCGTTTGGCTGGGTAGAGGATTTGCGTCCCGACGACAGAACCCTGGCTCCCGCCAGACTGTCCGGCGATTTGCAGGCCATCTTCGACAAACCGGGGCAGGCGCCGCTGTTTACCGACGATCGGAATTTCGGCTATATTCACGCGCCATCGCTGAACCACGCCGTGACAGCGGCGGTTTTGCGTAACGGATACCTGGCCAATGCCACCCCCGATGAACCCGATTTGCTGGCAATAAATCTCACCTCCAGCCGGGTGCGCACCGCCATGGATGTGATCGAAGGCATGCGCAACGGTCAAAGCCTGGGTGCTTTGCTCGGGTATCAACTTGAACGTGGGCTGCATGATGCCGAAGGGCTGTTCTTGGACAGCATTATCTATGAGCTGCGGACTAAATTCCCGCTGGCGGCGAACCGTCTGGCTTCTACCCGGACCGATGCGCCTATCGAAGCCATTGAGGCACGCAATGTCGTCGATGGCCTGGCCCTGATCGAACATATCGAAGAGACGCGACAGCGCAATTATCCGTTCGGTTTTGACGATTTGCCCGAAATTACGGATCAAACCGCCCTGGACGCCATTGATGCCGAGGTCAGTCATATACAGGACATTAATGACGCCGTTGCCGATCTGGCCATGGCGGAGAGTGTCTATCAAGTGGTTCAGGGTAACTATGACCGCGCGGCCAGTACGGCAGAAGCCTACGCCAAAGGCAATTTTCCCCCGACGCCGGAGGTCGTTCAGACCCCGCGCAGCGGCGTGACTCTGACCCATCGCGTAGGGATTCATTTGCAATCGGGCCTCAATCCGGCCAGCGGCACTTTCGCCACCCCCCGTGCCAAAGGCGAGCCGGCAGTGGATGCCTGGCTGAGCAGCTTGCTGCCGCCGATGGATGATATTGTCTGCGAGGCGACCTATGTGGCTCACTCAACAGGCGCTGAAACGACGCTGCCCGTATCGGCCGGGGATCTGGGGCTGAGCGCCGTTGATCTGGTCTATATGCTGAACCGGGACGGCGAGCAGGAAATGGGCGCGCTGGAAGATTTGATCGTCTGGTTTGTGGCCAAGCGGCCGGATACGCGCCAGGATCAGCCGGTGAGAATCCAGTATCTGGTCAAGCAGCCGGGCAAGTTTTCTTTTTTCGAACTGACCCCGCTGCTTGCCGACCTGCACGGAATGCTGTTGCGTTCGCGACCGCTCAAGGCGACCGATATGCGCCGACAAAACGAAGCGGCCGGCAGCGAAGACACCAATGCCACCATTCGGGAGCGCAAAATCACCAGTGTGCGAGACCTGTTAAACGACCGGCAGGCCTCGCTGAATGCTTTGGTCACCGGGTTGGATACACTGCTTGCCGGACCGGACGAGGCGGCGGTTCTGACCAATATCGTCAGCAATATTGACAGCGTCATCGTTAACTACTCCGACGTGGTCGGCCAAATAAGCTTGTTCGGCCTGCCGCATACGGGTACCGGTTTTGTTTGGGATTGGCGGCGGCAGACCTTTGCCAAGCTGCTTGCGCTGGTCGATAAAATCATCGCTTTCTGGGCTCGGCAGAAAGTCGAATTTAATAACAGATTGGGTGCCTTCGGCTCTCTGGATCCAGAGGTTACGGATCAAAACCGTATCCAGTATCTGATCGAAGTCGGCCTGCTGCTGAATTCCCAGCCGCTGGTGCCTGCCAGTACCAATCCCAATCCCAACGATCTGCTCAGTCCGCTTAATAACATTTTGACCGACTTCGAAGCGGCCGAGACGGACCTGGCTGCGTTGCGCGCCGGTACGCAAAGCCTGGGCGCGTTATATCAGGGCTTGCAGAGTCAGGCAGCGGCCATAGATCAGCACTACCCTGAGGGTCTGGACCTTGCTGACACCGAGTCTGCCATGCAAAGTTTCATCACCTCCCTGCGAGCGCAAGGCCAACGGCTTGCCGATGACATTACCGAACGCATAGACAATGCAGAAACCTTGCTGGCCAGTCCCACTGCGTCCAGTGCGGAAAAACGCAATGACGAGCTTCGCACGGCCCTGCGCGCATTGACCAGCGAAGATTTTTTGGTCTTGAGTGAATTCACTACCTCGCCTGAGCAGGCCGCCGAATGGGAAAGTGCGCGCGGCGACAGCCTGGCACTGCAGCGTTATCTCACCGACCAGGGCAAGGACTTTCCTGTCGACGAATGGCTCTATGGTATCGCCAGAGTGCGCGAAAAAATGAATCAAGTGGAAAATGCGACGATTCATTTAGAAAGCCTGTTCGCGAAATCCCTGGCATTGGAACCCTGCCAGTTCCCTTATCGTCCTGACGATTTCTGGCTGGCCCTGGAGTATCCCGACCAGGATCCGGTCAGCAATAAACCCTTTGTTATTGACGAGGACAAACTGCTGTACACGGCACACTACAGCGCGGGATTTTCCACTGCCGGCACCCAGTGCGGGCTGCTGATAGATGAGTGGACCGAAGTCGTGCCGACAACCGTTGAGACAACCGGTTTGACATTTCACTATGACCGGCCGAACAGCGAGCCGCCGCAGACCCTGTTACTGGCGCTGCCCGGGGATTTTACCGGGAACTGGGCCTGGCAGGACCTGGTTCAGACCTTGCATGAAACGCTGGACTTCGCCCGCTTGCGGGCAGTGGAGCCCGCGCATCTGGATAGTAGCCCGTTCGGCCGCTTTTTGCCGGCCCTGATCTCCAAGACCACGCGCTACCCGGTCATGGCAATGCTGGATTTGGCGCAAAACAACGGGTTTCATTTGAAAGCGGAATTAGACCAATGAATGATCACATCGGAATTGCGAACATTACCGCCGTGCTGAACCGGCAGGTTCTGTGGCCGACCATCGTGCGCTGGAATCGACTGGAAGGCCGTCCGCGTAGGCCGGATTTCAGCCGGGCGTTGCGCGCGGAAGTGCGAGACCCGCTTTGGATGCTCTGCAAGCAATGGCAGATGGGCGAATTCAACGGCGACGATGCGGCATCTCCGGTTTCCGCCACGGCTCATATAGAAACGTCGGCTATCCGCAAATTCCAACCCGGCCAGGCGCCTGTACGAGCGTTCGGTACGGATGTGCCGGTGGAAACCACTGTTGAGCAGCGCCCGGTACCGCTGCAAAGCCAGGGCCAGAAGCTTTCTCTGGATATCCGGCTTTTGATGGGGCGTCAATGGAGAAAATTATTGGACAGCGGCGGACTGCTTCACCTGTATGAAGAGTACCTGAAACATCCAGGCTACCGAATCACTGAGCCGGATACGGGCGATGCCGCACAGGCTACCCTGACGGCACATGCATCGGTATGGCAGACCTTGTCGGCATTGGCCGGGCGGGCCATGGATGGCGCTGAACTATATTTGCACTTGAAGGCCCAGCCAGGCAACCGCGCATCGGACGGGATCGCCAGCACGAACGCTGAAAAAGACCTGCTTGATCCGCTCGGGGATAAGTTCATCACTTGGTTTGAAGCCTTGTATGAGCAGCCGAAGGACGGCAATGATGCCTGGCAGAACAATCAGCTGGAATATCAGTTTTCGCTTGCGGCGGCCGATGGTCAGGCAGAAAAAGTATTGACGGCCAGGGAGTACTATCATGGCCGGCTGGATTGGTACAACCTGGACGTCGACCCGCAACGGAGTGAGTTGCCCATAGACCCGCCGGACGCCAACGCCGGTTCTCCGGGCACCGAAGATAGCTGGACGCATGCTTTCTTGCCGACTGCAATCGAGTTTGAAGGCATGCCGCACACGCGATGGTGGCAGTTCGAAGACAGCAAAACCAACTTCGGCGATATCCAGCCGGATACTACCGACCTGAGTAAATTGCTGCTGGTGGAATTCGGGCTGATATATGCCAACGATTGGTTCCTGCTGCCTTTTGACCTGCCGGTAGGTACGGTGGCGGACGTACGCGGCCTATCCGTGACCAATGTATTCGGCGAGCGTACCTGGATTGAGGCCGCCGGCAGCGGCATGGACGACCAGTGGCAGCGCTGGGCCATGTACAATCTTTCCACTCATGGCAGCGCTGAGCGCGCCGCCGACCGGTCTTTGGTGATTCTGCCGACCGTTCCTAAGGTCCAGGAGGGCCAGCCCTTTGACGATGTCCGCCTGGTTCGCGATGAGGTTTCCAACATGGTGTGGGCCGTGGAGAAACGCGTTCCGCTAGCCACCGGCCGCAGTAAAATCGGCCAGGAAGCAGCCAGGGAACTCGCCAAACGCCACGAGAGCCTGCTGGACGCGGCCATCGATGACGACCTGGTAGTGCCCGCATTGGATCAGCCTGCGGCGGCGATTAAGTACCGCCTGATGCGCGGCGTGCCCGAAAACTGGATTCCTTTCATACCGGTTCACAAAGAAGGAGATACCCGGGAAGTTCAGCTCCAGCGGGCATCGATGCCCCGTATCATCGAAGGCGACCCCAATCCGCCCGAAAAGATTAAACCACGCACCAATATTCTGCGCGTCGGCCTGGATCAGGCGCCCCAGCAAGCCTATTATCTTTTCGAGGAGGAAGTTCCGCGCGCCGGCGTCAGCGTCACGCAATCCTATCAACGCACCCGGTGGACCAATGGGCAGGTTTTCAATTGGGTCGGCGTGCGTAAACAAACAGGCCGCGGCGAAGGGCATAGCGGGCTGGCATTTGACCGGGTAGAGCCTACCCGGCGCAACCTACGCCGAGCGCTGAGACGATTTGCTGACAATTGATTGGGTGTCAAATACCTGCTGCGGCCTTGAAGGCCGCTCTAAGTCGATTCGGGCCGTCGTTAGCGACCCTAGACTGAGCCTGCGCGGTTTGCGCCCTATTCTTGAGAAACCGCAGGCGACCTGCCGGAGCGGGCGCCGTGAAGCACCGCTTCTTGCGCGTTGCGCAAACCGGCAGAGGTCCGAAAAAATCGTCGCGGACAATTTCGTCAGTTGAATGCAGCGAAGTTGACCCCGTAAGGGGCGAGGAGCAGAATGCTCGTAGCAATCCTGTCGGGCGCGCCAATATACTAAAGCCGCAAACGCGACCTAGACCATCCGCTATGGGACCAAAACTTCAGAATTAGTCGAAAGCCGCTTGAGGTAAGGGTTTCCCACCGTACAATACATTTAAGTTATTTTCATGAAAAAATGATATACAGCTCATATTCTTAGGTTACTTTAGTCATTTTCTGATCGAAAGCAATGCAATTTTCGTTTCGACAAAAGCTGCAAGCAGCAATATTCGGGTTTTTGTTGGTATTCATCGGGCTGGCGCTGGGATTTTACTTTACCACCCAGCGCTACGAATACTACCTGCAGAGAAGCAGCTTTGCGCACAACGTTCTCGACAGCTACCTGGCTGTTTCCAATCATGTGTTTAAAAAACTCAGCGCAATGGCGGAAATCGTCGCGGTTGGGTATATCTCCGACCAGCAGGCCCGCGTCGTGAATATGCAGTCGCTGCGCCTCGAGGTCGCTGAAATCCGTCAGGTGGTAAATACGGAGATCAATCTGGTAAAAGGCTCGCTCGAAGGCGACACACTGGATTCAGAACTGGCGCGCCTGTCCGAGATCGAGATGCTGGTCGAGAAAATCATCAAGTCCAGCGACGAAATCAAGGCCCACGTCAACATCGGGCAGCTTTCGGCGGCGGCCGCCGAACTGGACCGGCTTCAGAGTCATTCAATAGCCGGCCATTTCAATGACATGATAGAGGCGGCGCTGTTGCGCGCCGGTAACGACGCGGACGCGATTGATTCCAAGACCTATCGCATGGGTGCGCTTATCACGCGCATTTTGCCGACGATCACCCTTATTGTGATGCTGCTGGTTTTGCCGATGACCATGTTCTTTTACCGCCGGCTTGAGAATTCCGTCGATATCCTGCTGCACGGGGCAGGCCGCTTTACCGCCGGGGATCTTGAACACCGTATACCGGTAGAGGGCGAGCAGGAATTCATTCAACTGGCCGCCGGTTTCAATACCATGGCCGAAGAGCTGCGCAGCCATCAGAACACGCTGGTATCGGCTAATACCAAGCTGGCCAAGATTGATCAGAACCGCCGTCAGTTGCTGGCCGATATCAGTCACGAGCTGAAAACTCCGCTGACGGTAATCGTCGGCGAATCGGATGTTGCGCTGCGCCGCAATAAGCAGTCCGAAGCCGAGTATCGGCAGGCACTGAGCAGAATTCTGGAAATGGCCGAGCACACCGGCCGGCTGGTTTCGGATCTGCTGTTCGTGGCCCGGTCGGATGCCGGCCAGATGCCTTTGCAACTACAGCCGTTGTCCATTGACAAGCTGGTATCGAAGGTGGTTGACTCATTTGCGGTTTCGGCCAAGCAAAAGCGAATCGACCTGGTGCTTAAATGCGGTGTCGACGATCAGATTGTTCAAGGTGACAGCGGCAGGCTGCGCCAGGTTCTTGGTATTCTGCTCGACAATGCATTACGTTATAGCGCGGCGGATGGAAAAGTTATCGTGAAACTGGAAAACTCGGAGCAGGATGCAGTCAAGATATCTGTTATCGACGACGGCATCGGTTTGTCGAAGGAAGACGCTGCTTTGGCGTTTGAGCGCTTCTATCGCAGCGGTGAAGCGGAGAGATATGCCGACGGCACCGGGCTCGGGCTGACGGTCGCAAAAGCCATTGTGGATGCGCACTCAGGCCAAATCTGGCTGGAAGGGCAGCTTGGAGAGGGTACCCAGGCATATATCGTGCTGCCGTCCCGGTTGAATGACCATCTGGGCGCCGTAGCGTGAGAACGCTGATCGTCGAAGACGAGCAGCGCGTTGCCGACTTCCTGCTTCGCGGACTGCTGGCTGAAGGTCATACCTGCGCTCACGCCAAGACCGGGAAAGAGGGTCTGCGTTTCGGGCTGGAAGGGGAATTCGATCTTATTCTGCTCGATATGCGGTTGCCGGAGATGCACGGAAGAGATGTCTGCGCGGAGCTGCGTAAACGAAAAGTGTCCACACCGATCATTATCCTGTCAGCAATGGATGCAGTGGAGGATGTCGTATCCGGTCTGCATGCCGGGGCTGACGATTACCTGACCAAGCCGTTCCGTTTCGACGAATTGTTTGCACGTATCGACGCGGTTTTACGCCGTAACCAAGGTGACCAGTCGCACGCTGACGAGCTGAAATTCGCCGGTATAAAGATCGACCGCAAGTCATACCGGGTCTATGTGGATGACGAAGAGATCAAGATGACGGCAAAAGAATACGCGATTCTCGAATTGATGATGAACAATCCGGATCGCCTCTACAGCCGTGAATATATATTGAATACTGTCTGGGGTCTGGATAAAGACCCGCTGACCAATGTGGTCGACGTTTATATCGGCAAGCTGCGCAAAAAGCTCAGCAGAGGGGGTTCAGATTCCGTGATCGAAACCGTCCGCGGTTTTGGCTACCGCCTTCAGGCGCACTGACGCCGGAAGAAAAGGCCAAAGAAGCACAAGCCGCCGGCGATTCGGCCGGCCAAAGTCCGCACCCGCCGGCAAACCTGCTCCGAACCTGGAAATTCTGCAGCCTGCAGGAAGCGCCTTCGGGCGCGAACGCTTTCGCTGAATCAGCCCAGGTCACCAAAATCCCGTTTTAATGGTTCACGCCGATTCGCCATCTCGCGTTTCACGGTTGCCGGCAACGGCTGATGCATTTTCGCCTAATTTAGACGGCTTATTAACGGCTTAATGAAAACGCCGGAGCTTCTTAATTAGATATTCATTCAGGTAAATATTCATTCAGGGGAACCACAGGCGACACGCCGGAGCGGGCGCTAGGGAACCTGGTTTCCGAGCTAAACCGCCCTTTGAGAACTCCAGTGCCTGTAGGAGCGCCTTTAGGCGCGAATTATGTTTGATGAAGGCTGCGGCCCCCGATCGCGCCTAAAGGCGCTCCTGCACACGGGCTTAACGTCTTCGCCAGAAGGCTTCTTCACTATCGTGAAACCGCAGTGCAGGTGACTTGGTCGGCGGTTTTGCCAGCGGCAAAGAAGCCGGCCAGCAGGCACCGTTAAGCACGTCTGACTCCACCTGCACGCGCTAACGGCTGCGC
>JANQPM010000004.1 GCA_028289465.1 Lysobacterales bacterium
AGTTTGCGTGGCCGTGGATATTTGCAATGCTGCCGCTGCCGCTGCTGGCGCGCTGGCTGCCGCCGGCGGAAACCGGGCTGCAGCAGGCGGTAACCGTACCCTTTTTTCAGTTGATCGCCCCCGGTCGCGGGCTCGACCGGCGCCAGCGGCGGCCGCTGTTGCTGGCGCTGGCCGTTCTGGCCTGGCTGCTGCTGGTTGCGGCCGCTGCCCGGCCGCAGTGGGTGGGCGAGGAAGAATCACTGCCGGTTTCCGGGCGTGACCTGCTATTGGCAGTGGATATTTCGGGTTCGATGGATACCCGCGACATGGTGGTTCAGCAGCGGCCGGTCAATCGGCTGCAAGTCGTGAAATTGGTCGCCGGCGAATTCATCGAGCGGCGCCGGGGCGACCGGGTGGGGCTGATACTGTTCGGCAGCCGCGCCTATCTGCAGACCCCGCTGACCTTTGATACGAATACTACCGCTGAATTGCTGGTGGAATCGGAAATCGGTCTGGCCGGCCGTGAAACCGCGATCGGCGATGCGATCGGGCTGGCGGTCAAACGGCTGCGTGAAGATGCCAGCAGCGACCGGGTATTGATACTGCTGACCGATGGCGCAAACACGGCCGGTGAGGTTTCGCCGTTGCAGGCTGCCGAATTCGCCCGGCGCGAAGATATGACCATTTATACCATCGGGGTAGGCGCCGACGCGATGCGCATTCAGGACGTGTTCGGCAGCCGGGTGGTGAATCCGTCCGCCGACCTGGATGAAGACACTCTGCGCACAATTGCCGAACAGACCGGCGGACAGTATTTCCGTGCGAGGAACAGCGATGAACTGATGCAGATTTATGACATTCTGGATCAGTTGGAACCGGTGGAATCCGACCAGGAAGTGGTTCGGCCGGTCGCGGAGTGGTTTCACTGGCCGCTGGGTCTGGCGCTGGTCGTGATTGCGCTGCTGCTGGTAGTCGCCGGCGGTTTAACGCCATTGCCCCGGTGGGTCCGGTCATGAATTTACTGGGCCTGTTCTGGATTCGGCCATACTGGCTGCTGCTGTTGCCGCTGATCGTGCTGACGGTGTGGATGCTGAGCCGCCGGCTTGGCGTTTCCGGCGATTGGGTCAAGGTCTGCGACCGGCATTTGCTGCGCTGGCTGGTCGGCGACGGCGCTCAAGGCCGGCGCCGGCGATGGGTTTGGTGGCTGTTGGCGTTCGGCCTGTGCCTGGCGGCGGCCGCCCTGGCCGGACCCAGTTGGCAGCAAACGCCAAGCAACAGCCTCAGCGCCCGGCTGGGCCGGGTGATTGCCGTCGATCTATCCCGTTCGATGATGGCGCAGGACGTGAAACCGAATCGCCTGGCGCAGGCGCGCTTCAAGCTGCGCGATATGCTCGAAGCGATCGACGAAGGCCAGGTCGGGCTGGTCGCCTATGGCGGACGGCCGTTTGTGGTCTCGCCGATGACCACCGATACGCAGACGATTGCCGGCATGGTTCCGGCATTGACGCCGGATATTATCCCTGCCGGCGGCAGCCGCGCGGACCGGGCAATGCTGAAAGCCGCTGAGCTGCTGGAACAGGCCGGCTTTGCCCAGGGCGATATTCTGCTGATTACCGACACGGCATCGCGCGAGGACGTATCCGTTGCGGCCGATCTGGCGCGGCGAGACTATCGGGTTTCCGTGCTTGCGGTCGGCAGCGAGCAAGGCGCACCGATTCCGGCCGCCAACGGGTTCGTGAAAGACGCTGCCGGCAATATCGTTGTCGCCAGCGTCGATACCGGTGCGTTGCGACGCGTTGCGCGGGCCGGTGACGGCGATTTCGAGCTGCTGAAGGCCGGCGAGACCGACTTGAACAGCTTGCTGAGCGCTGCCGGTGACCGCTTCACCGACCGCGACGATGCGCTGGCCGCCCGCTGGCAGGATCAGGGTTATCTGCTGCTACTGCTGCTGTTGCCGCTGGCCGCCCTCGCGTTCCGGCGCGGCTGGCTGTTGCTGCTGCCGATGGTTCTGCTGCCGGTCGCACCGAGCCAGGCTGCCGAGTGGGAAGACCTGTGGCTGCGTTCCGATCAGCGGGCACAAAAGGCCTTGCGACTGGAACAGCACCGGCAGGCTGCCGAGCTGGCCGAGTCCCCGGCCATTCGCGGCGAAGCGCTGTACCGTGGCGAGGACTATCAGCAGGCGCTACAGACCTGGTCCGCGGTGGACAGCGCCGACGGGTTTTACAATCGCGGCAACGCGCTGGCCCATCTGGGCGAATACGAGCAGGCTATTGCGGCTTACGACGAGGCGCTTAAGCGGCAGCCGGACATGGAAGACGCGCTGACCAACAAGGCGTTGATCGAGCAGTTGCTGCAACAGCAGCAAGCTGAGCAGCAGGCCGATCAGGAGCAGCAGGATCAACAAGATCAGCAGCAGTCCGGCCAGGAAGACAGCCAGTCCGATACCCAGCAGTCCAGCGATCAGCAGGAGCCTCAGGAATCGGAACAGCAAGACAGCGAACAGCAGCAGGAAAACGAATCCGAGGAACAGCAGAGCGAAGCCCGGCAGCAAATGCAGGCGATGGCGGAAAACTGGTCCGAGGAGGACGAGCAGGCGATGGAACAATGGCTGCGGCGCATTCCGGACGATCCCGGCGGTTTGTTGCGGCGCAAGTTCCTGCTTCAGCACCAGCGCAGCGGGAACGACGACAGAGAAGCACAGCAGTGGTAAAGAAAGCATTTGTAGGCATATTGCTGATACTGGCGTCGACGGCGGTCTACGCCGCAGTCGATGTCCGGGTGGACCGACACCAGTTGGTCTTTGGCGAAACGGTGACCTTGATCCTGGAGACCAGCGATTCCGGCCAGGAGCTGGACATCGATCCGGAAGCGTTGTCGCAGGACTTCGAGATACTGGATCAGCGGACCGAATCGCAGGTTTCCATTGTCAATGGCGAACAGACGGCCAGCATTCGGCTGCTGGTCAGCCTGGAACCGAAACGGACCGGTGAGATAGAGATTCCGTCGCTGCGTCTGGGTCAGGTGACGACCGACCCGGTACGACTGCAGGTCCTTCCCGCGCCGCCCGCGGCAGACGGTCAGCCGGAGCCGGTATTTATTGAGATCAGTGCGCAACCGGATGCGGACGGTAAGATTTATGTACACAGCCAGATCAGCCTGAGCATCAAGTTGTTCTACGATCGCCCGCTGACCGAGGGACGCATGAGCGAGCCGCAGGCGGAACACGCGTCGGTACAGTTGATCAACGAGACACCTTATTCGGCAGAGCGTAACGGGGCACGTTATCGCGTGCTGGAGCGGCGCTATGCGGTCTATCCCGAACGCAGCGGCACACTGACATTCGAGCCGGTCCGGTTTTCCGGACGGATCAGCGATCGCCAGCGAGGCAGCAGCTTCTGGAGCAACAGCCGGTCGGGAAGACGGGTGGATGTCACCGGCGACGCACTGACCTTTGAAGTGATACCCAAGCCGGATAGCTATCCGGACAGCGACTGGCTGCCGGCGAGAAAACTGGATGCCCAGCAGACGATCAATATTCCACAAGGCGGTCTGCATGTTGGCGAGCCGGTCACCCGGACGGTGAAGCTGGAAGCCGAGGGCGTCAACGACAGCATGCTGCCTGACATCACATGGCCCGAAACCGATGGCGTACGGATCTATCCTGAACCGCCGGCGCGGGTGACCCGTGCCAAAGGCGCCTGGCATTCAGGCCGGGTTGAACACCGCTTCGCGGTGGTGCCTTCGATACCGGGCGAACTGAGCCTGCCGGAACTTCGCATTCCATGGTGGAATACCGTGACCGACACGCTGGAATATGCGGTGATCCCGGCAGAAACCGTAACGGTACTGCCGGCAGCCGGTACCGCTGTTACCGGCGTGCCACCGGTGCCCGCCCAGCCTGAAATTGCGAGGGCCGAACCGGCGGCGAATGCCGGCGCCGGTCGATTCAATTTGTGGGCCGTGACCACCGGCCTGTTTGCATTGCTGTGGCTGACCACGCTTGCGCTGTTGCTGCGCCGCCGGCAGCCCGCGTTGCCACCCGGCCCGCCCAGACCGGAAGCCGCCGGTACCGCAACTTTACTGAAACAACTGCGGGCGGCCTGCGAAACCGGCCGTCCGGCTGACGCGGCCAGGGCATTGCGCGCCTGGGCCATCAGTACGGGTCAGTCGCGCACCGGGCAACTGGACGAACTCGCGCGCGATTCAACCGATAGCGAATTTCGCCCGGCGGTGCTGGAACTAAGCCGTCACTGCTATGCTGGCCAGACACCATCGTCCTGGGACGGCGAATCCTTCTGGGGGGCATTTGAGCGGTGGCGGCGCCAAAGAAACACGAAACGCCGCGATAATGAGAACCGTCGCGACAGCCTGCCCGCGTTGTACCCGGGCAGCTAGCCCGTCATCGAAGTCTTGCCTGCAGGCCACAGCTCGTCTTGTTGTAGGGGCGCCTTTAGGCGCGAATGCTTTTGCTCGATTAATAGCCCGATAGACATAGCCCGGCAAACCTATATGCAGAGGCATCCAACTCTATTTTGAAATCTGGCGCCACGGGTACTCGTGCGGTTTTGATGTTCATTATTCGCGCCCGAATATTGTCATGCCGGCAAGCTGAGAGACTAAAGCCGTTCCCGAATATTCCTGTCTCTTATAAGTGAACGGGGCAGATTGGCGCATTCTTGATCGTAGTAGGCAATGAATTCTATGAAATTCTTTTCCAGAGCCTCACAGATTCGCCGCAACTCAACGATATCCAACCGTCGTTCGCCTAGCTCGTATTTAGAGACATAAGAGTGATAACAATCCAGTCGGCCTACCAATTCCTTTTGAGAAATACCCGCCTCTTTTCGCACTTCCCTCAAGAGCAGTGCCAGCAGCCTATTTTCGTCATCATAGATCGACTTTTCCATTTAGGGATATATACGGGGGTTGAATATAAACCCCAAATAAGATAAAATCCCTTAAATAGTTAATTTAATAAGAGTGGTTTCTTGATACGATAGACAAATAGCGAACTCGTGCTATAAAAGGCTCTAAGGGATAGCCGCGCCCTGATGCATTTGCGTCATGATTACGCACCCCACACAAGCCTTTTCGAACTTGATCGAGAAATAGTTGCCGAACGCTATTGAATATACAGACTTTAAAAGGGGCACAACAGAATGCTGAGCCGAAGAATACACCGCCATATTGTTACAGCCGCAGTCCTGGTAACACTGGTTCTGCCGAATATAACCACAGCATCATTTCTTTACTTCAATACAACCATCGAAACGTTGATCAGAGGTTCTTCGGCTGTATATGTAGGGCGAGTTGTTGGGAAGAGAGCATACGAGCACAAAACTGCGGAGAGCATTCCAGCCAGCATATTAACAGACTACATTGTTGATATTCAGCACGTGATTTTAGGCGAACATGAAACTGAAACAATAATATCAACGCTTGGTGGAAAATTTGGTGACTATTCGGAATACAGCACGCGCCAATTAAAATTAGACATCGGCGATATAGGCATTTTCTTTGAAAGTAAAAGAGCCTATCCAGGTTATGAGAAAAAAATTTTCTTATATGGTGGAAGCAGCGGTTATTTTGATCTCCAAGAAGACAAGGAGCTTGGTTTTACAACATCTACCTTCCTTAAAGAGATAGTGCTTGCGAAAGAGAATCCGGCTGCCTATGAGGCGAAGCGTCAAAAGAAGCAGGCCTCAACGCAGAGTTCATTAGAAAGCAGTGCTGCGGTAATCATGGATGACGTCCATTCACTGGATGGCTTTATACAGTATGCGCAAAAGTTCCATGAAATCCTCGGTGTAGCGGCACCGCCTCAGAAACCGAAATGTAGCAATTGCCTGAGAGTAAAAAAACCTAGCAATTCGGATCAGTAAGACTATATCTGGTTCGGGCTTCCATCTGGACTGAGCTTCAAAATGGGTAATTAGAAACCCTAAAGGGGGTAGCCATGTCGTATAACCTACTGTTGATCAGTGTGGTAGGGATTCTAATCATGGATAAGGCGCATAGCGCCACTTGCTTTACTGACCCAGGTCCAGATAGTACACCACCGGTGAAGATCGGGGGGGAACACTGTTACACAGCGCCAGGTGCCCGTCAGGCTTCGCCTTTTTCGTTCGTTATTGATAATACGCCATTTGTCTCGTCTGTGGACGGCTCAATTATCGAAGGGATTCCAGAAGCACTGGCCAATATTATCCATTCAAGCTGGAATTCAGTTTTTCCAGGACAACAGAATTTTGTGAATATCGGTGTCGGTTCGGTTAACACGTCCGTTTCAAAGAATATTGTAAATAAAGACGGTCGAAACACCCTTATCACTAGTGGAGCAGAGTTTCTTCCAGATTGTGGCAACTGCAACGCCATCACGATAAATCGACTAGCCTTGGGCAGCAATGGGCAATATGAGGAATTCGTTTACAAGAACTGGGTTGGCCATGCTGTTATTGAAACCGATATCTGGCTTCGAGAAGATCAGTCATGGGTACTTCAATCACGCGGTGATATATGCCCGACTAGCCAAGGGGCTCCTTATCCGCTGTTCTTTGAAAAAATCATCAATCATGAATTCGGCCATTCTCTGGGTTTAAGCCACATCTATGACCCAACAAACTTTCAATTAATGGAACCTGGCCCCACCCAATGCGGCCAGCAGGCTATGTTCCCAGGCCAGCCTGAAATTTCCGCCATTCAATTCGGCTACGCCGATCACCCTAAAACCGATATCAGCATTTCCAGTCCCAGCAATAATGAGAAAATTTCGTGGTGGGACAATCTACTGAATTTCGTTTTTCGGGCATCGGCGACCGACCCGGATGGCAACGACGCCTCCGACCAGATTGTCTGGATTTCGGATGTCGATGGCGAATTTGGCAACGGCCCGACAGTACCGGGGCCGCCGCTACGCAGCGGCTTTCACACCATCAGGGCTAAAGTGGAAGGTAATGAACAACAGCAAGCGGCCAAGTCATCGGCAGCCACTGTGTCGTCCACAACGGTTCCATCAGGAGAGCAATCAATCATCATTGAACTGGTTGGTCCTGATATCGAGTATTTTAATGCCACGGCCGATCCCTGTTTTATTTACCCTGGTAGTTCCACCTGCCAGACAACTGTTAGGTGGCGAGTGTATGGCGCGCCTTTTCCCGGCCGGGTCAAGCTATATGCAGACGCAACCGGCTCTGTTCTGAAATCCGGCCCTGCGAACACCCATACTGTTTCTATTCCAAAAGGTCATCATCGGTACTCGCTGCGATATGATTCCGGCGGCGTTTCCAGATCATTTGATGAAATAACCGTTGTCGCTGACGATGTTTCAGGAACCCTGACGTCAAACGTTCAGCAGTGCGAGATCGATCCATTTTTCGGAACCTGCGAGGTTCAGTTGTCTTGGTCATCGTTTGCCCCTAATCCGTCAATATACAATGCTGCCGCCGGCGCATGGGTAACACCGGATAATGGCGTTACCGGTCCCTCAGACGGCACGGTTATTGTCGATATTGCCGAAGGCAGTACGGAGTTGACACTCTACGCGGAACGCGACTTACAATCTCTGTCTTTGGCAAGCCTCACTGTCTCGGCATTTGATCATTCTGATATCTATGAAGAAGATGATATCAGGCGTTTTGAGAGCGAGCCGGGGGCATGGACCCATTCAACAGCGATACTGGCTGGAGCCACTCAACCGAAGCATTCTCTCCATAACTTAAGTGATGTGGACTTTGTCAATTGGCACCGCACCACAGGAAATTACGGGATATTGTCCGTAAGGGCGGTTTATCCACGCTCAGGTGTTCGGCCTGATGTTAACCTCTATTGCCAAAAACGAATTAGTACAAACGGGGTGAGGACGTATGAGCCGGTAGCGCTGCCCTTTGTCGGCAAAAGAAGTGGTTATCGCCCCGGTGAAGTGATTTTGGATTTCGACACCACTTCTAGCACTGCGTTGTCGGGCTGCTACGCCAGCCGCTATTTGTTTGAATTCACTCGCGCCAGCGGAACACCATCGGAAACGGATTACTATGATGTGGCGCTAGTTGATGCTTCCGAAGATCACTATGAACCTGATAACACACCGCTTAGAGCTACTCCTATTTCCCTGGTTTCCGCCAAACACAACCAGGGGAAAGGGGCGCATCCAGATATCAATCTGGGGAATGAAGACTGGGTGAAGATGTATACCAATAGAGATGTCGTTATCTATACAGAAAACCTGGAAGACAGCGCACATACTTGCATGGATGTCTACCGGGGGTATACGAACGCGGTGAATAAGTCACACCTTCTCGCCTCTTCCTGTCCATCCGTGTCCGGCATCCCCGCCATGGTTCCCATTTCGCAAAATGGGGCGTATTCAGTTCTCTATATCAGAGTGTATTATCCGGCAGGACTGAATTCTCTCAGGACCGAGTACACAGTTAACTGGGCTGCCGTTCAGGCAGGCGCTAATGCCACTGCGCCCACCTTTGCGAATAAGATGGTTCAGAGTTATGCACCGAATTCTCAAGACCTGGAGTCCAAATCCTATTACGTCAATACGGCTGGGGACACGCTCACGATTACCGGAAACGCTTGGAAAGCGACCGCGAATGCTTATGCGGTCACACCAAACACCTGGATTGAGTTTGACTACATATCTACGGGCGAAACACCCGAAATTGCAGGCGTTGGTATTGATAACAATTTAAGCTGGGGACCGCTGCGGTTCTGGCAGGTGCATGGCACTCAGAACTACTACAATACCGATTTCAAGAATTATTCTGGCTCGGGTTGGAAAACCTACAAGATTAACATTGGCGCGTATTACACCGGCGCTATCAGCCATGTGTTATTCGCCAATGATATGGATAGTGCGGGTAAGGAATCCGTTGTTTCCTATCGAAATTTTAGGCTATACGAAGATGTTTCGGCAGCGGATGGTCCGGATTCCTATGATCATGTGTCAACGCGCGGTTACAGCGATGATATCGTCGGGGATGCTTCGCCCTGGTTGTCATCGCAAAACTCGCATAACCATAATTTCCACGATGCCGGTGATATTGACTGGTCGATCGTCGCGGTTGGCGCGGGTGGCTCAGCAGAGTTCAGGACAGAGCTTGTGGGCGCGTCCGCCGCGGTTAGCCTAAGCGTATTCCGCTGGAACAGCGCGACGCCCAGGGCGGATGATCCCAATCGGTACACGAATGTATCCCAGACGTTTCTGCATAGTGATACGAGTTCCGGAGAGAACCGCGTGACAGTTTACAATTCCAGCAACGCAACCAGGATATACGCCATCAAGGCTTTCTCACGAAATGGCGTCACGGGCGCGGATTCGGCCTATAAGATTCACATCAACCGGGCGTTTAAGCCGGATAATTATGACCGGGAGCATCTGCGCGGATACAATGATGATTACGTCGGTGATGGTGAAAGCTGGCTGGTAGGTCATACTTATCAAGAGAAAAACTTTCACGATAAAAATGATCAAGACTGGGTGATCGTTGCTGTGCCTGCCGGCCAAACCATTTCTTATTCGCTGCAGCGGATTGGCTCGGAGGCCCGTCCGAAGATGTCACTGTACGAATGGACGGCGGCGAATGTGCACCCAACCAACAGCAGCCGGTTTACTGATGTGCAGCAAATACTGCTGGGGTCGAGCACGTCAACGATCACTCGAACCAATACTTCGAGCAGCACAAAGATTTACGCCATCAGAATCTTCTCCAGTGTGTCGTCTTATTGGGGGTCGAGAACAACCTATAGGCTGAAGAAGAATTAGTGCACCGGACTGTTGAGCGCCCCTGTAGGGGCGCTATTATATTTGTCGATCAAACTCCATAATATTCAGTGCCTGCGGGCGTTCGCTGCCTGCTGGGTAGTGCTACACCATGCACGGCTGCAGTACTATGCAATGGGCGGCGTATCTTCGTGCGGGGAAAGCTAACGGAGCTGAGTATTTGGAAGTCAATGACGCTAAGCCACGGCTGGTATTGTAGGAGCGCCTTTAGGCGCGATAACCCGAATAGGTTTGCCGGGTTATGTCTATCGGGCTATTAATCGAGCAAAGAGATTTGTACCTGAAGGCGCTCCTACGGGTCATGGTATTTTCGAATGCGTTCCAGCGGCGGAAGCCCGGCTTTACACTGCCAGGCCGCCGAAGCCTTTATGCTATGGTAGATGACGAGGAGTTTTAGCGATACCGGACCGCGCCCGACATTGACAATGACCAGACAGAACAATTTCTCCCCGGCCGCCGAGAAAGCGCTGAAGGCTTATGCGCTGAGCCTGCCGGAAGCGGTGGAGGAGCATCCGTGGCAGCACGATGCGATCAAGGTTCGGCGCAAGACCTTCCTGTTTTTGTCCGGTGCACAGCGCACGGATGGCAGTTTCAGCCTGTCGGTCAAGCTACCCGAATCGGCCGAGGTCGTGTTGCTGATGCCGTTCGCGTCTCCGACCGGGTACGGCCTTGGCAAGAGCAACTGGGTGACCGCGGAATTTGCCAACGGCGAGGAAGTACCGGTGGAGATGCTGAAAGCCTGGATTGCCGAGAGCTACTGCGCAATCGCACCGAAAACGCTGAGCCGGCAGCTTGCGGAGTCGCGCTGACGCGCCTACTGGTCTCTGAACGCCCGGCTGTCGATGCCGTTGTCCCTTAAGCGCCGCTGCATCTCCTCGACGGCACGCGCATTGTCGAATGGCCCGAGCCGCACGCGGTGCCAGGTGGCGCCGTTTACCGTGACGGTCTGAATGCTGGATTCGACGCCGATTTCCAATGCCAGTCTGGCCTTTAAGCCATCGGCATCCTGGCCGCTGCGAAACGACCCGACCTGCAGAACGTAAGGCCCGGTATCCGAGATCGGCGCACTGCGCGCCTGTTCGCGGATTTCCTGGTCGGGCACCACCACTTCCATTTCCGGCAATACGGTGAAGAAATCGTAGCGGGGTTTGTGCGCGTCATCGTCGGCGCCGGCATCTTTTACAATCGAATCGCCGGTATCCCGCGGCACCGTCTGCGGGGTCGGCAGCGCAGCCTGCTCGGATTCCGGTTGCGGAATATAGCCCCTAAGCAGCGCAAATGTAGCCAGACCGAGGCCGATCAGTATGCCGGCGACCAGCCACAGCCACGCGGGTATCGGCTTTTTTGCCGGCTTGCCGGCCGGCCGGCGACGGGTTTTCTTTTTTGCTGCCAACGCGTTCTCTCTTTTTGCCGTTCGTGCCTAAAAGTCAGTGCCTGAGGTCAATATCATGGGCCAGGCCGCTATCGGCCGTCTACATTTCTTCGGGTGCGGAAACGCCCAACAGTTCCAATCCGTTGGCAATGACCTGCCGGGTCGCGGCGATCAGGTTCAGGCGTGCGTTTCGCAAATCCGGCTCTTCCACCAGGACCTTGTGAGCGTTGTAATACGCGTGGAAGCCTTGTGCGAGCTCTTGCAGGTAATGCGCCAGCAGATGCGGTTCGCGGGCCCGGGCTGCCGCTTCGATCACTTCCGGGTAGCGCGACAGCAGCCGGGCCAACTGGATTTCGTGATCCTCGGTCAGCGCGTCCACGGCCGCCTCGCCGATTGCGGCGTTGTAGCGCAGGTCCTGATCTTCCAGGTTTCGAAATACGCTGCAGATCCGTGCATGCGCGTATTGAATGTAGTACACCGGGTTGTCATTGCTGCGCGACTTGGCCAGGTCCAGGTCGAAATCCAGGTGCTGGTTGTGCGAGCGCATCACATAGAAAAACCGGGCGGCGTCGGTGCCGACTTCTTCCCGCAATTGGCGCAGGGTAACGAACTCGCCGGAACGGGTGGACATCTGGACTTTTTCGCCGCCGCGGAACAGTACTGCGAACTGCATCAGCAACACCTCCAGCCGTTCCGGCGCTTCGCCCGAAGCTTTTGCGGCGGCTTTCAAGCGGGCCACGTAGCCGTGGTGGTCGGAGCCGAATACATACAAGGCTGTGTTGAAGCCCCGCTCCAGCTTGTTCAGAAAGTAGGCGATATCGGACGCGAAATACGTGGTGCGTCCGTTTTCTCGCACGACAACGCGGTCCTTCTCGTCACCGAGTTCGCCCGCGCGCAGCCAGACAGCACCGTCTTTTTCATACAGATGACCTTCGGATCGCATACGCTCGATGGCTTTCTGAATGGCGCCGGATTGTTCCAGCTCCCGTTCCGAGAACCACACATCGTACTTCACGCCGAATTCGGCCAGGTCGTTGCGAATATCGGTCAGGATGCTGTCCAGCGCGGCGTTGAAGAAAACCTCGAAACCGTCATCGCCGAGCAATTCCCTGGCCCGGGCGATCAGCGCGTCAATATGCGCCTCGCGTGCCGCCTTGACTTCATCGGCCTGTTCCTGATCCGGTAGCTGCCCGCCATCCTGCGGCAGCGATGTTTCCACATCGAAGCCGGTAAAGCGCATCTTGTCGCCGTGCTCATTGCGGACTATGCGGGCGATGTCGTAAACGTACTCGCCCTGGTAGCCGGCATCCGGAAAGCGCGCGCTCTCACCGCACAGTTCCAGGTAGCGCAGCCAGGTGCTGATGGCCAGGATATCCATCTGGCGCCCGTTGTCGTTGACATAGTATTCCCGCTGTACGGTGTAGCCGGCTGCGTCCATGATGGCTGACAGGCTCGCGCCGTAGGCCGCGCCGCGACCATGGCCGACGTGCAGCGGCCCGGTCGGGTTCGCGGATACGAATTCAACCGTGACGCGCTTTTCCGGGTCGCCTGGTTCGCGGCCGAATCGGTCGCCCTGCTCCAGAATATCGTTGATGACCGTCAACTGGGAATGGCGGTTCAGAAAAAAATTGATAAAGCCCGGCCCTGCGATTTCGGTCGCGGTCAGGTGACAGGAATCCGGCAGCTTGTTCAGAATGGCCTCGGCCAGCTCACGCGGCGGTTTGCCGGTCGGTTTGGCCAGCACCAATGCGATATTGGAAGCATAATCGCCATGATCGGGGTTGCGGGTACGCTCCAGGCCGGTCGGCGCGTTTAGCTCCTTGGGTAGAAATCCATCCCGCTGTAAATACAGAACGGCCTGGCTGATCAGTTCTTCCAGATGCGCTTTCACGTGATTGTTCTGGTGGTGAAAAAGTGGTCTATTGTACCGGTGAGTCCGCATAGAAAGAAGCATCGGCAACGGTTTGTGACGATTGGACAAGTACACTGCCAGCGGGTTTTCGGTCGCGTTCAGGTCCGGCTGTCGGGTTATCCACATTTGCTGTGGATAACTTTGTGGGAAACTTTCCGCGTCCGGTCGCCAGCGAGGACGATCAGATAATTTCTTACAAAATGCTCAAATTCTGCCCATATTGAACTTATGTATATTAATTAGTGGTTTATGCTCCTTTTCGAGAATGTGACTGCGAGTAATCAAGCTAAGTCGATGATTTTTATTTCAGAACAATGACATTGTGCATAACTTACCCGTCGTTTCGTGGTCGCCGGCGTAAAATCTGCCCGGCAACCGGCTTCGATGTTACACTCCGCTCGCGATGAGAAAGCCGCATTATCCATCCGTTCGCCCGTATCTCGATCACCGGCCGACCATCGGCGAGCGCGTGTACATCGACCCCGCCGCGTCGGTCATCGGGCGGGTCAGTCTTGGCGACGATACGTCGGTCTGGCCGGGTACGACAATCCGCGGCGACGTCAATCGAATCGAAATCGGCGCCGAGACCAATATCCAGGATTTGTGCATTCTGCATGTCACCCACGACGGACCCTATACGCCGGGCGGGCGGCATCTGGAGATCGGCAACGGCGTTACCATCGGGCATGGCGCGATACTGCATGCCTGCACGGTGGGCGATCACTGCCTTGTCGGCATGGGTGCGAAGCTGCTGGACAATGTGGTCGTGGAAGCCGAATGTCTGATCGGCGCGGGCAGTCTGGTGGTGCCCGGCACGCGGGTGGAATCCGGCTGGCTCTGGCGCGGCAGTCCGGCGCGCGCGGCCCGGCTGTTGACCGAGCAGGAAATCGAACAACTACACTACAGCGCGGCGCACTACGTTCGGCTGAAAAACGACTATCTGCGGGCGGCTGACGCAGGACCTGGTTCCGGATGAGCGGCGGCTGGTGGGCCCTGTTATTGTTCCTGGCCGTTGGTGCGGCGCTGATGGCCGGTTTTCCGGTGGCCTTCACCCTGGCCGGCGTGGCGTTGATCTTTGCCGGCATCGGTACCGCCGCCGGTGCGTTCGACCCGGCGTTTCTGGAAGCGTTCCCGAACCGCTTGTTCGGGATAATGACGAACGAAACGCTGATTGCGGTACCGGTGTTCGTATTTATGGGCGTGATGCTGGAGCGCTCCAAACTGGCCGATCAGTTGCTTCGTTCGATGGCGCATCTGATGCGCAGCATGCCCGGCGGGCTGGGTGTTGCGGTGATGCTGGTCGGCGCGCTGATGGCGGCCAGTACCGGCATCGTCGGCGCAACCGTGGTGACCATGGGCCTGCTGTCGCTGCCGACCATGCTGAAGCAGGGCTACCGGCCTTCGGTGGCCACCGGATCCATCTGTGCCGCCGGAACCCTGGGCCAGATCATTCCGCCGTCGATCGTGCTGGTGCTGCTTGGCGATGTGCTGTCGAATGCCTATCAGCAGGCGCAGTTGCAACAGGGAATATTCAGTCCGGAGACGGTCTCGGTCGGCGAGCTGTTCGCCGGCGCGCTGCTGCCGGGTTTGCTGCTGGTGCTGATTTATATCGCCTATCTTGCCGGCCTGGCCATGCTCAGACCGCAGGACATGCCGGCGATAGCCGACAGGCAGGACAGCCATGACGGTTTAAAGCGTACTCTACTGCTGCTGGCCGGGCCGCTGCTGCTGATCGTGGCGGTGCTCGGGTCGATCATGATGGGCATCGCAACACCGACCGAGGCGGCTTCTGTCGGCGCGGTTGGTGCGATGCTGCTGGCAGCCTCGCGCCGGCAACTGAACGGCGCGACGCTGCGCGCAGTGATGCGGCAGACCGTTCTGGTCAGCAGTATGGTGTTCATGATTCTGATCGGCGCGTCGCTGTTTTCCCTGGTGTTTCGCGGTTTCGGCGGCGACGAGGCTGTACAGGCTTTTCTGACCGCATTGCCGGGAGGCCGGTTTACCGCGCTGCTAATCGTGATGGCCGTGATGTTCCTGCTCGGCTTCGTACTGGATTTTATCGAAATCACGTTTGTGGTGGTGCCGATCGTCGGGCCGATACTGCTCGCGATGGGCATTCATCCGGTATGGCTGGGTGTGATGATTGCGGTTAATCTTCAGACGTCGTTCTTAACGCCGCCGTTCGGTTTTGCGTTGTTCTATCTGCGCGGCGTTGCACCGGATACCGTCGCGACGACACAAATATATCGCGGTGTGGTTCCGTTCATCATCATTCAGCTCATTATGCTGAGTCTGCTGGCCCTTTGGCCCGGTCTGGCAACCTGGTTGCCCGGGAAAATCTACTGACCTGCTGCGTTAGTGCTCTTGACCGCAGGGGCTTGCCCCTACACGCGGTTAATACGGCTTAAAGACTAAAGCGTTTTCGCGCCTGAAGGCGCTCCTGCATCCTTTTAGCTGGCCGAGCGTTCGGTCAGAAACAGCCGTTCGGAAATATCGGACCAGGCGCCGACCTGCTGCGAGAACGCGGAAAAGGACTCGTACACCCGGGCCGACATCGGGTCGGCCTCAGCCAGTTCCCGCAAAACTTCTGCGGTGATCTGCCGGAGATGGGCCAGGACGTCGTCCGGAAAGGTGCGCAGTTTCACGCCATGTTCTTGCTGCAGGCGAATCAGCGCATCGCCGTTACGCGCCATGAACTCGGCAGTCATGTCCATATTGGCAGCCTGGCAGGCGACTTCCACGACGGCCTGCAGGTCCACCGGCAGCGCGTCGAACGCCGTTTTGTTAACGAAGGCCTCCAGCGTCGTACCGAGTTCGTGCCAGCCCGGCGAGTAGTAGTACTCGGCGGCTCTGAACAGACCGAACGCGAGATCGTTGTAAGGACCGACCCATTCGGTGGCGTCGATGGTTCCGGTCTGCAATGCGGTGAACAGTTCCGCGCCCGGAATGTTCTGCGGTGTGCCGCCGGCCCGTTTCAATACTTCGCCGCCGAGGCCCGGAATGCGCATCTTGAGCCCTTTCAGGTCCTCGATACTGTTGATTTCCTTGTTGAACCAGCCGCCCATCTGTCCGGTACTGTTGCCCACCGGGTACGGAATCAGGTTGAATGGCGCGTAGACCTCGCGCCACAGCGCGATGCCGCCACCGTAGTACAGCCATGCATTCTGTTCCTGTGCGGTCAGGCCGAACGGCACCCCGGCAAAAAATTGTGCGGCCGGCGCTTTGCCTTTCCAGTAGTAGGGCGCGCCATGGCCGATTTCGGCCGTGCCGCGGGATACTGCGTCAAAGGCTTCAAACGGCGGGACCAGCTCGTTGCCGCCGAATACCTTGACCGTTAGGCGCCCGTTGCTCAGACGGGTGATGTAGTCGGCCAGCGTATTGGCACCGGTCCCAAGGCCCGGAAAGTCCCGTGGCCAGGTTGTCACCATTTTCCATTCCAGCGTCTCGCCGGCGTTGCCGGTCCGGGCCGTTTCCTGATCGCCATTGCAGGCCTCGGGGGCTGGCTGACAGGCGCTGAGCAGACCGCCGCCGAGCAGTCCCAGCGAGGTAATACCGGCGGCCTGGTGGACAAATTTCCTGCGTTTCATGCGTCGGCTCCCAAGGTAGTAGGACAGGCAGTTGAACAGGTGCGGTCCGGCACCAGCCAGTTCGACGACTCCTCCTCGGCCGGGGCGGGCTTCTGTCCCAGGCCTGTGAAGTCAAACAGCGACCGGTCGGCTAGTTGAGACGGCGACACGTGCCGAATGGCTCGAAAGATATTTTCGATCCTGCCGGGGTGGCGGTGCGACCACTGCTGCAGCATATCCTTGATCACCTGGCGCTGCAGATTGGTCTGGCTGCCGCAGAGATTGCACGGAATGATCGGAAAATCTTTTATTGCCGCATAGCGGCCGATGTCGCGCTCGCTGCAATAAGCAAGCGGGCGTATCACCAGATGCTTGCCGTCGTCGGACAAGAGTTTCGGCGGCATGGCCTTCAGGCGCCCGCCGTGAAACAGGTTTAAAAACAAGGTCTCGATGATATCGTCCCGGTGGTGGCCGAGTGCGATCTTGGTTGCGCCCTGTTGTTCGGCGAACCGGTACAGCGCGCCGCGTCTCAGCCTTGAGCACAGGCCGCAGGTGGTTTTTCCTTCCGGAATCACCCGCTTGACCACGCTGTAGGTATCCTGTTCCAGGATATGAAAAGGGACTTCGATGGACGACAGGTAATCGGGCAGAACATCGGCCGGAAAGCCCGGCTGCTTTTGGTCGAGGTTCACGGCAAACAATTCGAATTCCACCGGTGCGCGGCGCTGCAGCGACAGCAGCATATCCAGCATCACGTAGGAGTCTTTGCCGCCCGACAGACAGACCATGATCCGGTCGCCGGCGGTTATCATTTGATAGTCTTGGATCGCCTGTCCGGTATTTCGGCGCAGGCGTTTTTGCAATTTATTGAAAGTGACTCCGTGGCTGGAGTTCATCGCGATGTTCCTTGTTTGGCGGACCTGCGGATCCGTTCTGTTCGGCTTAATCAGGGCCGGCTTAATGATATAGTAACTCAACGGTATCCAGGGTTTCGGCCGTTTCCGGCCTGAGGACGCATGAACATCGACGATCTGGCGCAAGTCACTGAGAAATTAGCGCGGCTGCGCGAGGAGCACAGAGATTTGGACCGGGCGATAGAACGGCTGGCCGAAGACCCGTCGGTCGACCAACTGCAGATTACGCGAATGAAAAAGCGCAAGCTGAAACTGAAAGATTGGATCGCGTATCTGGAATCCAGGCTGATACCCGATCTCAATGCCTGACGCACCGCGGCCGGCAGCGCCGGCCCCGCCCGAAACTTCTGAAGCCTGAAACTCCTACAGCCTGGGACTCCGACAGCTAGGACGGTTTGACTTCGTCTTCCAGTAACGCCGGTGCGATCTGGATAATGGCGTGGCGGATTTCCTTGGACAAAATGAGTTTGGCATCCTCGGCGATCTGTTCCAGCGTCTGATCGAATTGCAGCTTGCCGTCTTCGTCCCGGCGCAGCACCCCGCTTGTTCTTAGCTGGGCGATGAAATGTTTGAACAGGTTCTTGTCGTAGAACTCCGGTGCGTTGAATTCGCTGAGCAGCGAAATGCGCTGACCGGTCAGCATGCACAGTTGTTCCAGTTCCGCCCGGCTCAGGCTGCCGGACCCGTTTTTCACCAGCACCGCGATGGTGATGTAGTAGCGCTGGAAGGTCTGCAGCAGGCTGTGGCCCAGCATACGGAGCTGAATTGCCTCGTCGCTGCCGCCTTCGGCGCGGACCAGCATTGCGCCGCCGCGTTCTTCGGTCAGCAGACCGAGCTGCAGCAGTGCTGCGATATTCTGTTCGAGGATCGGCAGGACGCTATTCGGCGGCCACGGCAAAAACAGCTCTGATTTCAGGAACGGATAGACGGCTTGAAACAGTCGTTTCAACCGCTGGCGGCCGAATCGGCGCTTGTTTAGAAAGCAGCATGCAATGAAAGCGGCCAGTGCGAACAGATGGGCCACATTGTTGCGGAAGTAGGTGATCAGTACCGCCTGGTCTTCCAGCACCTGAATGATATCGCCCAGCTTGTGCGGGTGCCGCTCGATGATGCCGAGCCCGATGCCATAGTCGATAATCGCATCACCGTCCATTTCGGTCGCGGTCACTCGTCTACCCAGTGGTACGGCCTCGAGAATCCGCTTATACAACGCGATCTGCTGAACCAGATCGGCCTCGGCCATCGCATGCTTGGGCGTGGCGAGCATTGCCAGCGCCAGCAGATTGATCGGGTTCACGTCGGCCGCGGCGTTGATTTCCGACATGATCCGTTGGGACAGGTCGTCAATCAGCGGCGGCAGCCACTGCGGCCGGTCGTTGGTTTCGAAGTTGGTTTCGCGCCAGCCGCTGCCGTATTGATCCAGCAGGCGATCCAGATAAACCGGCGTGCCGAAGTTAACGTGGGCCTTGCCGTATTCGCGGCGCAGCACTTTGAAGATATTCAGCAGGTCGCCCAGCGATTCCGATTTCTTAGACTTGCCGCTCAATTCGGACGTGTAGGCATTGCCTTCGGCCAGTTTCTCGTAGCCGATATAGATCGGTTGAAACACCACCGGGCGGTGTGGTGCGCGCAGGTAGCCGCGTACCGTCATTGCCAACATGCCGGCCTTCGGTTGCAGCAGGCGGCCGGTGCGCGAGCGGGTGCCTTCGATGAAATATTCCACGGCGACCCCTTTGGCCATGATCGCGCTGACGTATTCATCGAACACCGCTGCATAGAGCAGATTGGACCGGAACGAACGGCGCAGGAAAAACGCACCGCCCTTGCGCAGCCACGATCCGACCACCGGCAGGTTAAGATTGACGCCGGCCGCCACATGGGGCGGCACAAAGCCGTTGTGGTAGAGCAGGTATGACAGCAGCACGTAATCGATATGGCTGCGGTGGCAGGGCACATAGATCACTTCGTTGCCGGGTGCGATATGCTGGAAATCGCGGAAGTGGTTCAGGCTGACACCGTCGTAGATTTTGTTCCAGAACCAGGTCAGCAGAAAGGACATCAGCCGCACGAACATATAGGAATAGTTAGCGGCGATTTCACGGGCATGTTTCTGCGCCGCCCGGCGGGCCTTCTCCTCACTGATATTCTCGCGTTTGGCCTTGGCCTTGATGGCTTCCTGCACGCGTGGTGTGTTGATGATCTGCGAAATCAGCGTTCGGCGGTGGGACAGATCGGGCCCGATCGCGGCTTCCCTGACCCGCTTGAAATGCGTCCGAAAAATGCGCGAAGCCTTGCGCAGTGTGCGCGCCGTGCCGATATTCTCGTCGGCCAGCTCGCGCAGCGATACCGGTTTGCTGAATTGGACGAACGTCGCCCGGCCGTTAATCAGCGTGCCGAGCAGGCGTTTCAGCCGTCCACCGACATCCCAGCCTTCGGCGAACAGAACCTTGGCCAGGCTTTCTTCTTTGTCCGGAGCCCGGCCGACCATGACCGATACCGGAATCAACTGCAGATCGAAGTCGGGGTCCTCGTAAGCCCGTTCGACCAGCTTTTTCAGTACTTCCGAACTGCGTCTTGCGCTCGGTCGCCGAATAAACAGGCCGGTCAGGCGCCGCAATGCGGCATAGCTGCGCTGCTGGCTGTGTTCCAGCCCTTTGATCGGCATCAACGGCCGCGGCAGGTTTAGTTTTTCGCAGCTGCGGTCCAGGATCAGTACGGAAGACAGCGCATAGGTATCCAGCACATAGCAACTGGGCGCATTCGAGTCCAGCTCGGCGGACGCGATCGGATCCGGCAGCGCCTTGGCTCTGACCCACCAGTGCAAAATCCCGCGCAACATAGATAGCCAGATCAGCCGCAGGCGTTGCAGCGGGCTGGCAGACCATTCGGTGTGGCGGTCGGGTTGTGTCATAGGCTCCTTGGCGATATGCGGAAATCCCGGGCAGCTTATTCTACAGGCACAGCATTAAGGTTGAAGCCCGGCGCGGCTCATCGGGGCCGGGCGCTGTGAAGCAGGCTTCTTGCGCTTCGTGCAAACGCGCTCTGCGAAATCCCACCGGCTGTGAGAGCTGCTTCAGAGGCGATGACCGAGATTGAGGCGATGACCGGTCGTGACTGGCCCCCGCTGCTCGCCCAACGGCGGCGCCAGAGGGTTGCTATGCTACCGCGAAACCGCCATCCCACTTCAAAACATCGACCTGCAATAAAAAATCCGGGTCAGGCCAATCAGGCCTGCCCGGAAAACCGGCGGAGCCGGAGAGGACTGGTCGCTATTCTTCTTTTTCTTTGCGATGCGAATTAGGGTACATCATTCTTATTCGTTGCGGCAAAATAATAACTTAACTAGCAATGATAATGCAACACTTTAATATACTGATGATAACTATATGAAATTATTGATAATTACTAATCTGAAAAGTAGGTTGCTATGTCTCGCTGAATGGCATCGGCAGCCTGTTTCGGGTCTTGCGCGGCGCTGATCGGTCGTCCGACGACTATGTAATCCGCGCCGTTCTCGAACGCCTGGCGGACAGTGACGACGCGGGTTTGATCGTCCTCATTGGCCACCGGCCGTATGCCCGGGCAGACCGCGATCAGCGCATGATCGACCTGCTCGCGCAGCATCGGTACCTCCAGTCCGGAAGATACAACTCCGTCGCAGCCCGCCTCCAGCGCCCGCCGGGCCCGGGACAGCACCAGAGTTTGTGCATCGCATTCAAAGCCGAGGTCATTCAGATCGCCCTGGTCCAGGCTGGTCAGCGCGGTAACGGCCAACACCCCCATGCGGCCCTTGGCATCGGCCGCGGCTTTCAACATGCTGTCGTTGCCGTGCACGGTGCAGAAGTCGGCCTCGTGGCGGGCCAGTTGTCGTACTGCGGCGCCGACCGTGGCCGGAATATCGAAGAACTTCAGGTCGGCAAAGACTTTTTTATGCTGTTGCTTTAGCTCGGCCAGCAGTTCGAAATAATGTCCGCTGAGAAAAAACTCCAGGCCGATTTTGTAAAACTGCACCGCTTCGCCAAGCGTACGGATCAGGTGCCTTGCCTGGTCGATATCGGCTACGTCCAATGCGAAGATCAAGCGTTCGCGATCGGGAATGGGTTTAGCTTTCATCACCGTTTTCGAATTCCTTCAAGTGCTGTTGGAATGCCGCGGCCACCGGGGCCGGGGTTTCCATATGCAGATGGTGATGGCCGGGCAGTTCCACCCAGCGGCAGTGCTTGACGGCCTCCAGCCGGCCCTGGCGCATCACATAGGAGGTCTCCCGGGTAACCGGGGTTGCGGTGATCAATGTGGTTGGGGCTTCGATGTGTTCAAGCAGATTCAGCACCTGGCCTTCGGTCATGCGCAGCGGGCTGGTGCGTTTCAGCCGCGGGTCGCTGCGCCACTGGTAGCCGCCTTCTACGGCCCGTACGCTGCGCTCCACCAGCGTCCGCGAGACTTCCTCGCTGAGGTCGCTTTGGCGGGCACGTGCGGCCACTGCGGCTTCCACATCCGGGTACAGGCGCAGGTTCTCGCTGCCCGGCTTGTCTTTTTCCAGCAGGGATCGGCGCAGGCCCTTGCAGGTTTCCGCCTCCGGCGTGGTCAGCGGACCCAGGCCTTCGATCACCGTCAGGCTTTGAACCCGCTCCGGTGCGCCGGCAGTCAGCAGTGTTGCAACGGCGCCTCCGAGCGAATGGCCCAATAAGTGAAACCGGTTCCAGCCCAGCGCGTCAGCGGCCTGCAGGACCGGACGCAGATAGTCGACGAAATGATAAAGGCGGCCGGCGGAATACCAATCCGAATGACCGTGGCCTGGAAAATCCACTGCGACCAGATTCAGGCCGCTTAAATGTTCGGCCATCGGCACAAACGACGCGGCGTTGTCCAGCCAGCCGTGCAGTGCCAGAACCCGTGGGCTGTTTTCGGCCGGCCACTGCAGCGCAGCGAGGTTCAGGCCGTGCAGTCGCAGCAGGGTTTCGCGAGGTGCCGGCATCATCAGGTGATATACCGGTAGTATTCGATGCCCTTGTCGTAGTGGGCCGGGTCCACCGACTCACCCACATGGCTGATAACGCAGCCCTGGCTCAGCGGCGGGAGATCGTCCGGCAGGCGGGCCTGATGCATCGCGCGGTACTGAGCTTCGGTCAGATCCGTGCTGCCCAGCAGAGCCTGGTGAAACTTCAGCTGCGCTGCCGCCTTGTCCCAGCCCTCGGACAGCTCCAGCGACAGCACTTCGGCTGCATCGCCGCTGCCGTAGCCGATCGCCAGCAGTTCGTCGCCGGGTTCGAGCGCAGTTTCTCCGGCGGCTTGTTCCAGACCGCAGCCCAGCCATGCCGGCAAGGCCGCGGTATAAAGGTTGCCCAGATGCATCATATCCTGGCTGCCGAGCTGCATTTTCCCGTCCACCCATGGCTCGAAATCGGGTTGTTTGCGGATCGCCTTGAGAAGCTGGTGAGCCAGCGGATAAGGCACCGGCGTCTCAGTACCGTTCAAATCATGCAGCGGATGGCGTTGTTGCAGTTCGGCCAACAGCAGTTGTGAATCGATTTCGTTGTCCCGCGACCAGCGGCCGAGCATTTGCCGTTGTTCGCTATCGCCCCGCGCCAGCGCTGCCAGTACGCTCAGACCCCAGCTCGAACGCGGCATATAGTGGTAAGGCCGGTGCATGAAGACCGCGGCTACCCGGTTCAGGTAGTCGGCCGGAGATACGTCGCGCCGCTGATAGAAGTCATCCAGCGCATGCAGTACTGCATCCAGATAGCAATGAGTGGAGTACTTGCCATTGAATACCGGATAATCGGTCAGCCGGGCCTGGGCCGGGTCCTGCGCCAAATACCGTACAAAGGGTTTACGGAAATCAGCGCCACGGTATTCGGAAGCACTGCCGGAAGCCTGCAAATCGACCTGCGCCAGGCTGGCCCGATGGTCCACCAGCATCGCCACTGCGCCGGCGCCCTGGGTCGCTTCCCCGCTGCTGCCTTGTTCGTATTCGGCGATATCGGCACTGACCACGATGGCCTGGTCGTCACGGGCGTCCGTTGTCAAAAAGCGCAGCGCATTTTTCAGCGCGTAAATACCGCCGAGGCATGCGTGTTTGAATTCCGGCACTTCGCAGTAACGGCTCAGCGGCTTCAGCCCCAGTTGCGTCAATGCCTGATTCACCAGGCCTTTGACGATCACCGCACCGGCCGCATTATCGGTGCTGGATTCCGTGCCCAGGGCCAGATAGCGGATTTTTTGCGGGTCGATACCGTTGGCCTGAATCAGCCGGATTACCGCATCGGCGGCCAGCGTGTAGACGTTCTGCAGCGGCGAGCAGATGCGGAAACTGTGCCCGACCACATTTCGAATCTTATCCCACGGTGCGCCGGTCCATTCGCACCAATCCTGAAGGTTCACCCGGTACGGGGGAACCGATAGCGACATTGCACTGATACCAACCACTGGTCGCTCCCTTGCAGCGAGAATCGAACCTACGGAGTGTACCGGGTTGAAAGGTAAAATCTAGTGCCGGATGCCGATCGCCGCGGGCTGCGGCGCGCCGTTTTCGGCAAACGCTCCGATCTGGCCGGGCCGGGCGGCGGTTGGCAGTTGGTACACCGGGGGGTGCCCCGGGCGGTACCCGGGCCCGGCGTTTTGCCGGTGTTTCAGATTGCCGAAGTCTGGCATCCCGAAGTCCGGCAGCTCAAAGTCTGGCATTATGGAGCACTTCGATTCACAGCGGGGATGATTGATGCGACGGTTAAGCCTGTTCATTTCGATGGTATGTCTGACGGTTTTTGCCGGCGGGGCCGATGCCCAGCAATGGCTGGATCTGAAACCGAATCCGGACCAGGGCAAGGTGATGCTCGAATTACCGCAACTGCCGGTAGATATGTTGTATATCACCGCACTGGCTTCAGGAGTCGGGTCAAATGACCTGGGTCTGGACCGCGGCCAGCTCGGGTTCACTCGCCTGGTGCGGTTCGAACGCCATGGCAACCGCGTGCTGCTGCTGGAACCGAACCTCGCTTACCGGGCGATATCCGACAATGCCGCCGAGCGCCGGGCAGTGACCGAGGCTTTCGCACAGTCGGTGATCATGGGTTTTGAGATTCAAGCCGGCGAGAATGGTCCGTCCGATCGCGTGGCCATCGACCTTACCCCGTTGTTGATCAGTGACGCGACCGCTGTTTCCAGCCGCATCAAGGCAGCGCGGCAGGGCAATTTCAAGCTGGATGCCGGCCGCTCCGCGGTTGAATTCTCGGCCATCAGGAATTTCCCGAAAAATACGATTATTCCGGCCATCGTTACGTTCGCCGCCGAGGACCCGGGCGACTGGGTGG
>JANQPM010000067.1 GCA_028289465.1 Lysobacterales bacterium
CCCATTGTCCAATATTCCCCACTGCTGCCTCCCGTAGGAGTCTGGGCCGTGTCTCAGTCCCAGTGTGGCTGATCATCCTCTCAGACCAGCTACGGATCGTTGCCTTGGTAGGCCGTTACCCTACCAACAAGCTAATCCGACGTAGGCTCATCCTATAGTGCGAGCTTTCAAGAAGAGGCCCGCTTTCCTCCGTAGAGCGTATGCGGTATTAATCCGGATTTCTCCGGGCTATCCCCCGCTACAGGGCAGATTCCTACGTGTTACTCACCCGTCCGCCACTCGACAGCACCATGCGTCACCCCGAAGGGATCTGCTCGGTCTGTTTCCGTTCGACTTGCATGTGTTAAGCATGCCGCCAGCGTTCAATCTGAGCCAGGATCAAACTCTTCAGTTTAAAGTTTTCTGGTCTTGCGACCAATTCTTTAAGCTTGAGCCGATCCTGAACCCTTAAACGTTAACGTATTAACTAGGTTCAGGTCGCTCGTTTTGCGTCTTTGCAAAACACGAGCGCCCACACAAGTTACCTGTTTCATTTTAAAAGAACGTACACTACCCCCAGCCTTTCGCTGGCGGGCCGCCCATTATGATTGAAAAAGGCATTACAGTCAATAATCCGGCCTGGATTCGACTGCTCGTTTTTCCTGGGCGAGCGGCGCATTATAGGGGGAAAATCCGGGCCGTCAACCTTTTTTTGAAAAATAAAAAAAACGCCCGCCAGGCGGGCGTTTTTCTGCTCGATTTTTGATCAGCCGGCAGCGCTTGCAGTACGCTCTTTTCGGCGCATCAGCCAGCGCATCAGTGCCGGCAGCATCACGATCGCGCCGACCATATTAGCCAGGAAGATGAAGGCCAGCAATATGCCCATATCGGCCTGGAACTGCAGCGCCGAGAACAGCCAGGTGCCGACCCCGACACCGAGGGTCAGCCCGGTGAAGATCACCGCCCGGCCGGTCAGCCGCAGCGTGCGATAGTAGGCCTCGTCAAGAGAATAGCCTTCCTTCAGCAGCGTGTCGATACGGCTGTAAATGTAAATGCCGTAGTCGACACCGATACCGACGCCCAGCGCAACCACCGGCAGCGTATTGACCTTCAGCCCGATACCGTAGGTGGCCATCAGCGCCTCGGCCAGCGTCGACACGACGATCAGCGGCAAGACGATAGAGAGGGTTCCCAGTATCGACCGGAAGGTGATCAGACAAAGCAGAATGATGGAACCGAAGACCAATGCCAGCATCGGCTTTTCAGCCGCGGCCACGTCTTCGTTGGTCGCAGCCATCACGCCGACATTGCCGGTCGCAAGGCGGAACTGCAGCCGCTCGGCGGTGACTTCCTCCTCGTCAGCCAGTTCTTCCAGCGTTTCGTTCTCCATACGGAACCCGACCTCGCCGAAATTCAGATCTTCGCGCAGCGCTTTCACCTTGGAGACGACCCGGGCGATAGTCTTGGCCCGGTGATCGGTAGTGAACACCAGAATCGGTATCGCGCTGCAGTCGCGGTTCAACAGCCCGGTGTCGGTTTCGATCATGCTCAGTGCCTGACGCAGCAGGAAATGGTCCTTGGGTAAAATGCGCCAGCGAATATTGCCTTCGTTCCAGCCGGCATTGGTCACCTTCGCGACCATCGGCAATGCAATTACTTTCTGCACGCCCTCGACGTTGCGCAGCTCCCACGCAAATTCGTCGATGGTGTTCATCACCTGGTAGTTTTCGGTACAGGCCTCGGGCACAGTCTCCGCAACCACGGTGAGCAGATCGACACCAAGGGAGAAGCGATTGGAAATCAGTATCGCATCCTGGTTGTAGCGAGCCTCAGGCCGCAGCTCGGGCACGCCGACTTCGGAATCGCCGATCTGCATGTCCTGCGCTTTCCAAAGCCCGGCCGCAAACAGCAGCACGCTGACGACGATAATGGTCAACGCGGTCTTCGGTTCGGTGGACTTGGCCAGCAGCGACCAGATACCGGTCTTCTTCTGTGCCTTGGCCAGCAGCGACTCCCGATATTTTTCCGGGTTGTGCATTTTGACGAACGACAGCAACACCGGCAGCAGCAGCAGATTGGTCAGAATAATCACCGCCACACCCACGCTGGCGGTAATCGCCAGTTCCTGGATGATGCGAATCTTGATGAACATGATGGTGACGAAACCGATCGTGTCGCTGAGCAGCGCAATGACGCCCGGCGCGAGCAGCTTCTTAATGGTCTCGCGCGACGCGTGCATGGACGAGCGCCGCTCGATCCCTTCGACCGACGTCACCCCTTCGCGCGCCCAGTCGTCCGGAGTACGGCCGGCAAACTCTTTCTCGACCACCCACGCGCTGATTTTCTGCACGCCGTGGCTGACGCCGATCGCAAAGATCAAAAACGGTGTCAGAATATTCATCGGGTCGAGGCTGAAACCCAGAAGGCTCAGCGTGCCCATCTGCCAGATAACCGCCACCAGGGAGCAGGCCAGCGGCAGCACGGTTAGCCAGATGGAGCCCGAATACAGATACAGCAGGACCGCGGTAATCACCAGCGCGATCAGGAAAAACCAGACCACCGATTTCGCGCCGTCGGATATATCGCCGACGATTTTCGCGAAACCGATGATATGAACGCTGTAGTCATCGTTTTCGAATTGCTGGCGAATATCCTCCAGTTGCGCAGCCACCGCGCGGTAGTCCAGTGTCTCGCCGGTCTGCGGATTCTCTTCCAGCAGATTGGCCCAGACCATCGCACCGGAGAAATCTTCGGCCACCAGTCGCCCGACTTCGCCGGATTTCACGATGTTCGCACGTACGGTCTCAAACATTTCCGGCGATGGCCGGAAATCAGCCGGAATCACATTGCCGCCGGCGAAACCGTCCTCGACGATTTCCACGAAACGGACATTCGGCGTAAAAATCGAGCGCACGCTGGCGCGGTCTACGCCGGGAATGAAAAATACCTGGTTGGTGATGGTTTCGAAGCTCTCGAAGAACGACGGGGTAAACATATTCCCGTCTTTCGCCATCAGCGCAACCAGCACCCGGTTCGCGCCGCCGAACTCCTTCTCGTACTGCAGAAAAGTCTGCATATATTCATGCTTCAGCGGCAATTGCTTTTTGAAGCCGGTTTCGATCCGGAGCTGGGTCATCGCGAAAATCATCGCGAGTGTAATCAGCAGGAAGATTCCGACCACCCCGTAGCGGGTGTTGATCAGGAAGGTCGCCAGACGGTGGAGCGCGCCGTTGCTTGAATCAGTCATGCTCGGAACCTCCGTTATCCGCCTCGCCGAATTGATGAATGCCATCCTCGCCGACCAGCAAGTACCGATCCGGGCCGGATGCGGCGATGCCGGAAAAATCCACGCCGCTGGCGTGCTGCCGGGCCGCGAGCCGGTCGGCACCGATCTGACCACTGACCACAGCACCGGTCGAGCCGGCCAGCATCACTTTGCCGCGGTCGACGACCGCGCCCAGCAGGCTGGATTCGGTACCGGTATCTATCGCCTGCCAGCTGGCCGCAAAATCACAGCTGCGAAACGCATTGCCGCGCAGCCCGAACGCCAAAACGCACTGATCGGGCAGCGTCACTGCGCCAAACATGGACCCTTCGTAGGGCAGACGGTAGGCTTCCCAGGTTTCGCCGTTATCGGTGCTGCGGAAGCCGAAGCCACGTTCGGCCAGTATCAGCAGCCGTCCGCCACCGAGGTTGACCATCGCATTCAGGTGGCACTCCATGAATTCAAAACAGCCCAGATCGGCGAACTGCGCCGCATAATCGTCACTGTCTTCCGGCTCGGCCTCCGGATCGAACAGCGTTCCGACCAGCGTCTCGTTCATGTCCTGAAAGTCCCAGGTCGCGCCGCCGTCCCGGGTCACCAGCAACTGGCTGTATGCACCGAGCGCAAAACCGTGTTGTTTATCCAGAAATAGCAAATTCAGCACCGGTTCGCCTTCCGGATCGTGATACTGCCGGGTCCAGGTTTCCCCGCCATCGACACTGGTCACAATGGTCGAGTCATGCCCGGCCGCCCAGAGCTGACCTTCCTGATACGCGACTGTAGTCAGCGTTGCACGCGACGGAACCACTTCGGCCTGAGTCCATTGCTCGCCGTCTTCCGACCATAGCGCGTGTCCCCTTTCTCCAACCGCGACCCAGCGTTCCCCGGCCCGGGTAATCGCAAGCAGCAGGGAATGGTCGGCCAAGGGCATTTGCTGCGCGTATTCGATGATGTCGGCGTCCGCCGCCGCGTCCTCCTGTGCAATACCGAATGAGAAAAGCGCGAGGCTGGCTATAACGGCCATGGCGTTTACGATGAGTGGTTTTACAGAACAGCTAATCAAGACAATACCCTCTCTTTTTACGGACCGGGGCTCTGCCTGAGCCTCCCTGACTGATTAACGGTGGCGGCGCGCCATCAGCGATAAAAAAGGCCAGCACGAGTGCTGGCCTTGGCTATGGCGTCCCGTTACCGGCGTCCGCGTTTCCGCAACGCCTGAGGCGTGTACTGACCGGCGGATAGCTCGACATTGAAGGTGTTCACCGAATCCTGGTTATCCAGGCCGGTAGCCACGTAGCGGCCGGACTGCAGGTCGTGGTGCACTTCCACGGTCGACCAGAACGTCGGCACGTCGTAGTAGTTGATCGAGTGCGCCTCGGAGAACCGCCACAACTCGCCGCGGCGGTCATAGTGGTCGATCAGCATAATCTGGTAGCTGTCTTCGTCCATATAGAAAGTACGGCGCGAATTGATATGCCGGGTGCCGTCCTTCAGCCGGGCATCCACTACCCAGACGCGGTGCAGCTCATAGCGCATCAGGTCCGGGTTCAAGTGTCCGGCGCGGACGATATCGTCATAGTCGAGATCGTCGCTGTGTACCTTGTAGGAATTGTAAGGGACGTAGATTTCGCGTTTGCCGACAACTTCCCAGTCAAACCGGTCCATCGCGCCGTTGAACATATCGGTCATGTCGTTGGTGCGCAGTCCGTCCGATGCGGTGCCGGGGTTGTCATAGGCCACATTCGGCGCGCGGCGGACGCGGCGCTGACCGGGGTTGTAAATCCATGCCTGGCGCGGCTGGTCCACCTGGTTCAGCGTTTCGTGCACCAGCAGCACATTGCCGGCCAGACGCGCCGGCGCTTCGACCACCTGGTAGAAATACAGCAGGATATTGCCGATATCGGCCAGCGTCAGGCCTTCCTTGTAATACAGGCCCAGCAGTTCTTCGCGCAGCTTGACCACTGAATAGGAACCGTCCGCGGTCGGCGCGACCTGGTTGTTATAGCGAACACCGCCGATGCCTTTGTATTTCAGCTTATGGTTCCAAATCAGTTCCTGTGCCGATTCGGGAAACGGAAACGGAAAACCCTCGGCGACATTCAAGACGCCTTCGCCGTCCTGGGTCAACGCACCGGTCTTTGCGTTTTCGGCGGTCATGTCATAAACCCGGGTCGGAAACGATGCGCTGCGCCGGGTTTGATAAACGTTCATGAAATAGCTGTCCGGATAGCGCTGGAACATCGCCTGTTGGCCGGTGGTCAGCTTGTCCGCATACTGCTGATAATTGCTGCTGTCGATCCTGAACTGTACAGCGTCGCCGGAGAACGGGTCCGGATGGTGATCCCCCGGGCTGTAACCGGCCGGTGGTTCGGTAATACCGCCGGTCCATGCAGGAATGGTGCCGTCTTCGTTTCCGGCACGGGTCGCCCCAACCGGTGTCAGGTCATTTTGTAATCGATGGATTTCCATCGGCTTGGCACCGGCCCAGGCCTGGTTTACCCCAAAGGTAAAACCAATGCAGGAGGCAAGCGCGATTCGTGTCAGTTTTTGCATGGATTTCCTCCGGAATCAGAACGAATAACGTACGCTGGCGGACACAAAGTCCCTATCACGCAGCAAGTTGAATTGCCCAGCATCGAAGAAGGCTGTGTAGCTAAAGTCAAACAGCCATTTCTGCAGGTAATTAACGCCTACCCCAACAGTTGCAGACTTGCGATCTTCAATAAAGTTTCCGCCAGGCCCCGGCGAGGTGCCGCTGACGTCGTGGTTGAAACCCAGCCGTGGCGAAACGGTAAACGACGAACCAAAGGCACTGTTGTAATCCAGCCGCGTGATGAAACGATAACCCCAGCTAAAGTCATCCGCAAAGCCGTCCGTCAAGGTCTCCGGATTACGAAAAGCGCCGGTGAGGTAGTCGAAACCACCGCCGGTATCGGTACCCGGGCCGTTGTATCGCAGTACGGATTGATCCGGCAGGTCGTAGATCTTCTGCGCACCGATCTCGCCGACCACCACCCATTCGTTGGCGCCAAACGGATTGGCCGGCCCGAACAGCTTGGTGAAGGTGAATTGCAGTTGCCCGGCTTCGTGCGCCTCCCAGCCGCGGATTTCCTGTCCGGGCGCGAAGTCGCCCAACTGGCTCGGGAAACGGTCCACCGGCTGCGGGATCGCCGCGTTCAGCGGCGACAGACCGGCAAACAATACCTCAACGTCGTCAATCTGCAGCGGCAGATTGTCGCGGTAGCTGTACTCGCCCTGGAACGCCCAGCCACCCGGCAGCGTGGTATTGAAGCTGATGCCGTAGAGTTCGATATCTTCCGGATACTCGATAAAGTACCGCCCGCTCGTCAGACTGCTGCTGGTTACCGCAGTACCGCTGATCAACGGAAGACGGCTGTGGTAATTCAGGTAGTAAAAGCCGAATTCGGTGTCGTTCAGATTGGGCGCAAACCAGCGAAGCGCCAGACCGTATTGCCCGGATTCGCTGGGCGTGCGGTCCTCAGCCCTTGGGAACGCAACCGCACAGCCGATGCCGGCGATCTGCGGCGGCAGATTGGTGCCGGAAAAATCCCCTTGCGAGCAGACCCGGTTGAAATTATCCGGGTTCTGTACCGGCTGCGGGAAGGTACCGAAACCCAGCATCGCGAACTGACCGCCCGGTGTCGCAAAATCGTTAGTTGAAAAATAGGTGCCGGCAGGATCGGGATCGATCTGCTCGAACTCGAACATATACAGCGCTTCAATCGAGACATTATCCGACAAATCCAGCGACGCCCAGACCATGTCGATCGGCAGGAAGGCTTCCTTTAACTCCGCACCGGCAATACGCAGCTTGGAAACGTCCACTGGGTTGATCACGTTGATGCCGCCCTGAATAAAGGTGCTCTCGCCCCAACTGACCGCCTGACGGCCCAGGCGCAGCGACAGGAACCGGTCGCCGACTTCCCAATCGCCGTAAACATAGGCATCGAGCAGGCGGAAACGGTCTCCGACAAACTCATCGCGCGCGACCTGGGTCAGTTTTTCGTTGTCTTCGTTCTCGAAATCGAAAAAGTAGTTCGCGCGCAGAAAGGCGCCGTAATTGCGCCAGCTCAAATCCAATTCCGAAGTGATCTTGATCGCATGGCTGACCAGATCTCCGTCATCGTAGTTCAGGTTTCCGTCGTCGCCGTTCACGGAAAAACGGCCCAGCGCGGCACGCTGTTCCGCGTTGCTGCCGCTGGCGCCGATCAGCGGATTGAATACCGCTTTACCGACGTTGTTATTGTCACGCTCTTCCACCCGCCAGGACGCGCCATAGCTGACTGTTGTATCGAAGCTGCCGGAGAAATCCCCGTCTCCGAATTCAATGGCCATGGCCTGCGGCGCCGCAATGCCGGCGATGCCCGCCAGCGCACCCAGTACAGCCAGCCGCAGACGATGATTACTGTGCTTGTCATTCATAGCCGATTTCCTAGTATTGATCGGTGAGTTTGAGGCCTTGCTGTTGTTGTATCTCATAATCGCCTCCCTACTCCGTAACGATGACTGACGTATCGGTGACCACCACGGTGGTACCTCCCGTCGCCAGCATGCTGCCCATCTGGGTCTGCATTTCCATCGTGGCTGCCGGCGAATCGGCCGGACTTAACAGCGAGCCATGGCCGGCTGGCGGAATAAATCGAACGGCGCCTCTGACGCCGGCCGGGTCGGCCGTAGTCGCCGTAATGGCCGGCAGACCCATCACCGCGATCAGCGGTTCGGTACCGGATAACGGTGCACCGCTGACGGTGTTCGGAATCACTGCATCGTTGATGACCTCGTGCAGCAATATGCTGTTTCCGGCTGCGGCAACTGCAGCCCAGTTCACCGGATCGGCCGCATCGATCACCGTTTGTGCCGCAAACAAGAAGGCCTGGAAGTCAGCCGTACCCGGCTCCACTCCGGCGGCCTGCAAGCCTGCGATGATGCGTGGTCCGAAGGTATCGGAACCGACCAGCATGTTCGCGATGCCGCCACCCGGCACCGACAGCACGGCATTGGTTACCAGCGGTTCAACCGCCAGGAACGAAGTACCGACGATAGAACCCAGCGACTGGCCGACAAAGTTGATATTTGAACCGTCCAGGTCCGGGTTTTGATCGCCATCGATGCTGATGCCGGCAAATACCGTTGCTGCCAGCACCGACAGATCTGCCGATGCCTGGCGCAGATTGTCGCGGCTGGTCAGCAGGCTGGCCAGGTTGATCGTGTGGGTGCCCGAAGCGTCGGTGATGCCGTCAGGACCGGGTGCGCCGGTGGTGTTGCTGACGTAATCGACATCGAAGGTCCGTTCATTGGCCAGTGCACCTAACGGGGTGCTCTCGACATAGAACGGCGCGAGCGCCGGATCGACCGCCGGCACCACGCCGTGCAGTGGCTGGTCGATGGCGATCACCGCAAAGCCCAGCGATGCCGCGGTGTCGGCAATGGCCAATGCGTCGGTCCGATTGCGCGTGATGCCGTGCTGGAAGATCACCACCGGATAGCCGCTGGCTGGTTTCGGCGTCTTCGGCACCGTCAGCAGCAGCGGCACCGTCTGCATGCTTTGAACCACCGGTATCGGGTTCGCGACTGTTACATTGGTCGATGTCGGGTCCAGGCCGAAAGCATCAAACGGCGGTATATAGGCGCCGGGCATTGCCTGCCAGAAGTCGGTTAATGGTGCGGTCGGATTTTCCGCGCTCGGCGCGCCCAGATAGTAAGGCAAGGTAATCACGCCGATGAAAATGTCAGCCGCGCCGGCACCGCCGACAATGACCGTGTCCAGACCGGTCGGCACGATGGTTGTCGCAGCCGGCTGTACCGTGCTGCGCAACACGCCGAGAACTGGGGTAATGGACTGCGTGGTCATGGTCCAGCTCAGCACGATCTCGGCCGGATCCATGCCGGCCGCGGTAGCCACTGCCTCCTGCGCGTTCACAATCTGGCGCAGTGGTTCCAGCGCCTGGGCCGTGGCGTTATCCAACAGCGGGTCGGTACTGTTACCGTTCGCATCGACCAGCGGCGCGGTGCGCTTGGCCACAAAATAGGTCTGATCCGGCGTCGCATCATTGCCGCCGGTATCCAGCACATCGTCGGTAATCACCGCCATATAGGTGGTCAGCTCGCTCAACGGCCGCAGTGGAATAATCGCAATGGTTCCCGATCCCGCAAGCGTTGCAACGTAGTCTACGCCCGGTGTCAATTCGCCGACGATGCCGTTCGGTGCAATCGTGCCCTGCACGGTCGTCACCTGAAAGACTCGAACCGTGGAACCCGGAATGACAGTAGCGGGATCGATCGATGCGGGTGCGTCATTTTCGTCGATGAAACTGGCGCTCCACGGTGCGACGGTGCTGAACCCGTCCAGCGCATTCAGCGCGACGGCCGGATCGCTGAAATCGGTCGGGTCCGCGGCCGGCGCGTTCAAGGTCAGGTCGGTGGTCCCGAGAAGCAATAAATTATTAGGCAGCGGCAAGATGCCGTTGCTGGGATCGAACCGTGCGGTCAGGATGGCCGTAACCGTCGATCCGCTGTCGTTGGTTGCCGGCGGTGTCGGTACCGCCCGCGGCGCACTGCTTCCGCCGCCACAACCGTAGAGAATCGTAACGCTGAGTGCCAAAGTAAGAAATACGCGCATCTTCATTATTGTTCCCTGTTGGAATTTGGAGGGTGCTGACCTCGTATAATAGGTAGGTTGGCAATGTTTATGCAAGCGCTGAGCGTCGCTGCAGCGGCGCTTAGATAACTGAATACTAATGAAAAAAGCCTACTAATGTGCGTTAACCCTAACCCAATGCCGCCGCCCGGTACGGTAGTGCAATACCTCAGCCATACGGCGCAGTATGCATAAAATCAAACAGTTAGGTTTCCTGGCAGGCCCTGTACTGGCAGTGACCGTGTTCGTTTTGATGGCCTCGGCCGGGCAACCGACAACGGCTTCGGTGACCGCTGCGGTGACCTGCTGGTGCGCGGTCTGGTGGATATTTGAGCCGATTCCGATTCCGTTCACGTCCCTGATTCCGCTCGCGCTGTTTCCGCTGCTGGGCGTGTTGACGCCGCAGCAGGTCGGTCAGGCCTACGGCCATTGGCTGATCCTGCTGCTGCTGGGCGGCTTCATGATTTCGCAGACCATGGCGAAAAGCGGCGCGCACCGTCGCATCGCTCTCTATATGGTGCGTTTGTTCGGCAGCCACAGTGCATGGCGACTGGTCCTCGGCTTCATGGCCGCCAGCGCGCTGCTCAGCATGTGGATTTCCAATACCGCGACAACATTGATGCTGCTGCCGGTGGCGCTGGCAGTGCTGGAACAGGCCCAGCGCCGGCTGGCGGTACCGCTGCTGCTCGGTATCGCATACGCAGCCAGCGTCGGCGGACTCGGTACGCCGATCGGCACTCCGCCGAACCTGATCTTCATGTCTGTCTACAGCGAACAGTTCGGGTCCGAGCCTTCGTTTCTGCAATGGATGAACTGGGGTCTGCCGGTGGTATTGGTGATGGTGCCGCTGATGGCCTTGTGGCTGACCCGTGGAATTCGGCTTAACCGCCCGCTGGAACTGCCTCACCCCGGCCGTTGGCAGGTCGCCGAAATTCGCGTGATGGCGGTCTTCGCAATCACCGCCCTGGCCTGGATTACCAGGACCGGGCCCGCCGGCGGGTGGAAGGTCTGGCTGAATCTGCCGCAGGCCAACGATGCGTCGGTCGCGCTGCTCGCGGTAGTCGCAATGGCGGTCATCCCCGACGGCAACAAAGGCCGGCTACTGGACTGGGAGACGGCCAGAAAGATACCGTGGGGCGTATTGATCTTGTTCGGCGGCGGTATCGCCATCGCCAGCGCGTTTGTGGAAAGCGGCCTGGCGGCGCTGATAGCCGCCAATATGACGGTTCTGGCCAAGCTGCCGGCCTGGCTGTTGCTGCTGACCGTCTGTCTGAGCGTAACCTTTCTAACCGAGGTTACCAGCAACACCGCAACGGCCAGTCTGTTGATGCCGCTGCTGGCAGCGGCGGCGGTCGCCAGCAACATCGACCCGCGCCTGCTGATGGTGCCGGCTGCGATGAGCGCGAGCTGCGCATTTATGCTGCCGGTCGCAACCGCGCCGAATGCCATCATCTACGGCAGTGGAAGAGTGACGGTGGCGCAGATGGTCCGGGAAGGCTTCGTGCTGAACCTGATCGGTGCATTCGTCATCAGCGCGATCAGCTATTATCTGCTGTAAGCTCTCCGTCCACCGCCGGAATACCGGCGGTCTGCCGCAAACGGGTGCGTGCCCCCCTAACTCGGACTAGACTTCGTAGTTCGTACTGAGGAGAGACGAGATGAACTGCGGCGAAGCGCTGCTCTCACTGTTGCTACTCGGCGGCTGTGAAGACGGCGGGTCGGGCAATGAAGCGATTAACGCGGCCCTGGCGCACCCCGAACGGCCGGCCGAAGACCGCGAGGCGGACCCCCGCCGAAGGCCGGACCGTATTTTGTCCTATTTTGAAATCGAGCCCGGTATGACCGTGCTGGATCTGTTCTCCGGCGGCGGTTATTACAGTGAGCTGCTGAGTCATGTGGTCGGCGACGACGGCCGGGTGATTTCGCATAACAACCAGGCCCATGTCGACTATGCGCGCGATACCATAAACAAGCGCTACACCGAGGGCCGGCTGAAAAACGTGCAGCGCATTACCGTCGAGGCGAATGAGCTGAGCCTCCCCGACCGGACACTCGACGCGGTGCTGATGATACTTACCTACCACGACTTCTACTATCTGGACGAAGCGAATAACTGGGGCGCGATTGACGCGCCAAGATTGCTGCAAGCGCTGTGCGCAGCCATGAAGCCGGGCGCAGTTCTCGGCGTGGTCGACCATATCGCCGAAGCCGGTTCCGGCACACGCGATGCCCAGCAGCTACACCGTATCGACCCGGCGTACGTCAAACAAGAAATCCAGGCCAGCTGCTTTGATCTGGTCGGTGAGAGCAATGCGCTGCGCAACACCGGGGACGACTACAGCAAACCGATGTTTGCCGAAGGCGTTCGCGGTAAAACGGACCGCTTTATTTATAAATTCCGGCGTAGAGGTTGACTAAGCACGGGTTGACCGGCCTCCCGGCGATGAAAATGCCACTATCACTGTAGGGCCGCCTTTAAGCCCGATAGGCCTGTACCGCGACCACCCCACGACCACCCGGCACTGCGATTTCGCGCCTGAAGGCGCTCCTGCATTGAAGCAGCCGGCGGTGTATCGCCGCCGGCTGCATGGCGTAGGGACGCCGCTGAAGTCCCGTCTGGCCGGCCTGCCGGCCTTCAATCGACACAGAACGTGCGCAGGAAGTTCTGATTCCCGGCTCCGCCATAGCCGTTGGTCAGGCGCCGGCTGGCGTTGATCCAGGTACGGTAGGAGCACTTGCCGATATCGGTATAGACAATGGCTTCGCTACCATGCTCGCCGTCCGCATCGGTCCACAGCGAACTGTGCGAGGTAAAGCTGTCGCTCTTAGCCTGCAGATTGGTGCCGCCCTGGCGCTGTACATTGATGCTGTACTGACGCAGATACGGATGCGCAACGGAATACAGCGCATTCAGATTGATCTGTCCGCCACTAGCGGAAATCGGACTGCACGCGTTGCTTTGCAGGCTGGCCAGGTCATAGTGCAGATAAGCCAGCGAGTTGTTGATATGTATCGTGACCGGCACGGTCTGATGGAAGCTGTGGCTGGCCGTCTCGACCTCCAGCACGAACGAAAACTTGCGCGGCCGGTCGCGCAGCGCCAGCGGCACCAGATCGCCGGCAGCAGCGGTGCCCTCCATCGCACTGGAACCGGCAATTGACGGAACCAGCGAGGCGGTATTCAGACGTACCATGCGCCCGGTGGTGCGGCTGAAATTCGGGCTCTGATCCACTGCAATCCACCCGGTTGCCGGGTCCGGCGCCGGGAAGACCGGCGTGACCGACAAATCGCCCGGAGACGGGCCGGTCTGCACGATGATGCTGCCGTAGGCCTTGTTCAGCACCAGATTGCCGGGCAGCAGCGGCTGGTAGTCGGCCGGATAGCTGGGTGCCGTACTCATATTCGGCCATTCGGCGAATACAAAGCGAAAATTCACCGCCTCGCCCAGATAGGTCTGGGCCAACTGGCCGATCAGGTCGATGCCGCCAAAGAAAGCGAGTTTGCCGTTATTGACGAATCCATCAGCGTCAAAATCGTGCAGGTTGATGGTGTCCGGCACCTGGTAGTCGCCGATATAGGTCCACAGCGTGAAATCGTCGACGGTAATCTCCGGCGCCTTGACGCACAATTCGTGATAGGAACAGCGCGGCTGATTTTCGCGACCGGCTTCGCGGCCTTTGGACGGCGGTTCGTCCAGCAGTTTCAGACCGCCGACAGACACCGTGAAAAATACGTCCGGCCCGCCGATCAGTTCGTGCGGCACTATCACATCGAAAGGCGGCGACAGACTGGGTATCTGTTTGAACGCGGCAGCATCGAAATAGACCTGGAAGCTGCCGCTGCCATCTGTATGGTCTTCGCCCAGCTTGTCGTCCTGGGTGATGTCGCGGTCGAAGACTTCGACCAGCGCACCGACCACCGGCACCTGGTCGTTTTCGCAATCGCTGACCCGGCCTGCGACCAGCCATAAACCGAGCACTTCCAGAATACTGCAGAAATCGGCTTTGCCGACCACGGCATCCAATTTCGCCTCGGCGCTGATCCGGCCGTCGATATTCTCCGGTACCGGGTCGTCCTGGGTGTCGCCATCCTGTGGGAAAGCCCGGCCGATAAAGCCTTCCGCGAAACGGTCGCCGCGCGGCATGTCATCAAAACCGTTGGTTTTGATGCCGATCAGCAAGGCCCCGCCGCGGTAGCCTTTCAGCACGGCGTTATAGCTGCCGTCCTCCGCTACCGTTGCGACGGCCAGTGGCTTCTGGCCCAGGTCGCTCAGCGATTCCGCTTTCCAGAACCATTGGGGCTTTGCCGAGCTCCGCGACTGGTCCTGGGATTGATCCCGAGATTGGCCCTGGGATGGTTCCCGGTCTGCGGCATAGAAATAGAGTTCCGCACCGGCTAATGTGAGGTGATGGTTCGCATTGCCGTAAAACACGGCGCTGGAACCGGTAAGCTGCATGGTCATCATATCCCCCTTGATCGAATATTCCGCAGCCGGCGGAATGCCGGCACGGCGCACCTCAAGGTGCATCCAACGACTGCGCGGAGTCGCGGTATTCTCGCGCCTGTCGAACAGACCGGCATGATTTCCTACCAGACCGGTAGGAAATTTCCTACAACGACTGCCTTGCACCAACTGATCGGTCGGAACGCCTTCAGGCGCGAAAGGCGGCTTTGAAGATGGCTTGTTCGCGCCTAAAGGCGCTCCTAAATACAGAGGAGTGGTGAATAAGTTACGGTCGCCCGGTCCGCATCGCCCGGCCGATGCGGAAACCGTTCAGCGGCGTTTGGGGATGTATAAGTCCGTAATCGTACCTTCGAATACTTCCGCCGCCATCGCAACGGTCTCGGATAAGGTCGGATGCGGGTGGATGGTCAACCCGATATCGGCCGCTTCGCAGTCCATTTCGATCGCCAGCGCACATTCGGCGATCAAATCGCCGGCGTTCGGGCCGACAATCCCGGCACCGATAATCCGCTCGGTTTTCGGATCGAACAGCAGCTTGGTAAAACCCTCGGACCGGGCGATGCCCAGGGCCCGCCCGGATGCAGCCCACGGAAATTTCGCCACCCGGTGGTCGATTCCCTGCGCTTTGGCCTCGGTTTCGGTTAGGCCAACCCAGGCGACCTCCGGATCGGTGTAAGCCACCGATGGGATGACCCGGGCATCGAAAGCCGATTTGCGGCCGGCACAGACTTCCGCTGCCACCTTGGCCTCATGCGTCGCCTTATGCGCCAGCATCGGCTGGCCGACGATATCGCCGATCGCGAAAATATGGGGCACGTTGGTCCGCATCTGCTTATCCACCGGAATATAACCGCGCTCACTGACCTTCACCCCGGCATTTTCCGCACCGATGCGATGGCCGTTCGGCGTCCGGCCGACAGCGACCAGCAGGCGATCGAACTCGGCCGTCTTCGGCGTTGCTTCGCCTTCCATCACCGCCAACAGCCCTTGCTCGCCGGCTTCCACACTGACCACTTTGGTATTTAAATGAATGCCGTGATAGCGCTGCGACAAGCGCTTTTGCAGCGGACGAACCAGATCCTTGTCGCAACCCGGCATCAATTGGTCCATCAGCTCGATCACGGTGACAGTGGAACCAAGGCCTTGATAAACGCAGGCCATCTCCAGCCCGATGATGCCGCCGCCGACCACCAGCAGCCGCTTAGGAATGTCCGTCAGTTCCAGCGCATCGGTGGAATCCATGACGCGCGGATCGTCCCACGGCAGACCGGGCAGCTTAAACGCCTGCGAACCGGCGGCGATAATGCATTGGCGAAAACTCACCGTGCTCCGGGCATCGCCGTGGTCGATTTCCATTTCGTGCGGGCCGCTGAACGTCCCAGTCCCTTGAATGACTTCCACCTTGCGCTGCTTGGCCATGCCGGCCAGACCGCTGGTGAGCTGGCCGACCACGCCGTCTTTGAATCCGCGTAGCCGGTCCAGGTCGATCTCAGGCTGGCCGAAACTGACACCGTGTTCGGCCATCGCGTCCGCCTCATCAATCACTTTGGCGGTATGCAGCAGCGCTTTGGACGGAATGCAGCCGACGTTCAGGCAGACCCCGCCCAACGTGTCGTAGCGTTCGATCAGCGCCGTCTTCAGACCCAGGTCCGCCGCGCGGAATGCAGCAGTATAGCCGCCCGGCCCCGAGCCCAGCACCACCACATCGTAGTCGTAATCGGTATCCTGGGCCGCCGGCGCGGCAGGCGTATCGCCGGCTTCGGTTGCCGACCGATCCGGCTGCGGTGCGGGTTCGAATGATTCACCCTCGGCTGCAGCAGCGGCTTCGGCCTGTTCGGCCGGCGCCAGCCGGGCAATCGGCGTGCCTTCGGCCACCTCGTCTCCCAATTGGACTACGACGTCGGTAATCGTGCCGGCCTGTGGCGCCGGAATCTCCATCGTCGCCTTGTCCGATTCCAGGGTAATCAACGACTGTTCGGCCTCGACCGGGTCGCCGGCCGCAACCAGCACCTCAATGACCGGCACGTTCTCGAAATCGCCGATGTCCGGCACCAGGATGTCAATCGTTTTACTCATACCCGTTTTCCTAGGCTGCAGCGAACCGTTAACCAGTCGGCAGCGACAATGTCATTTCGTCCCCGGTCTGCGTCAAGGTCAGATTGCGCAGAAAGCTCATTCCGAGCAGCGATTCCTGGCCCAGATTCGGGACCACGATGGCGCGAACGTCGTTTAGGCGGATCGGGCCAAGGGCAACCTGGTCCAGGCGCGTCATATAGCCGCGGGCAACGCCGTTAGCGGTCTGCACCTCAACCGTCGGCCCGCCGTCAAGCCCGAGCTTGCGGGCCAGGTCTTGCGATAGCGCGACGTCCGTCGCGCCGGTATCGATCAAAAAGACCACCTCGCGGCCATTGATTTCCCCGGCCGCCAGGTAGTGGCCCTGGCGATTGCGCTTCAGAACCAGTTTATTGGCACCGATCTGCTGTGCCACCGGCATATTCCGGCGTTCGGTAAATGCCGCGTAAAACCAAGTCAGCAATGCCAGCAGCGCGAGCAGCGACAGCCAGATCATCGCCCGCCCCATCCGCTGTTGCGTCTGCCGGCCGGACATGCGTTAGAGCATCACGCGCCGGAGGTCGGCCAGCAAATCGGCAAGATAGCGCGTGAAACGCGCGGCGGCAGCGCCGTCGATGACCCGGTGATCATAAGACAAAGATAACGGCAGCATCAGCCGCGGAATAAATTCATACCCGTTCCAAACCGGTTTCATATAGGAGCGGGACACGCCGAGAATGGCCACTTCCGGCGCATTGATAATCGGTGTAAAGGCCGTTCCGCCGATACCCCCGAGGCTGGAAATGGACAGGCAGCCGCCTTGCAGATCTTTTGGCGACAGCTTTTTATCGCGGGCCCTGGCGCTGACGTCGCCCAGTTCGGCAGCCAGATCGAGCAGACCTTTCTGATCGCAGTCCCGAATCACCGGTACGACCAGGCCACCGGGCGTATCCACGGCAACGCCGATATGGTAGTACTGTTTTAAAATCAGCGATTCGCCGTCCGCGCTCAGGGATGCGTTGAACTGCGGAAATTTCTTCAAAGCTCTGACACAGGCCTTCATCAGAAACGCGACCGGCGTCAACCGAATGCCCTGCTTGGCCGCATCGTCCTTATTCGCTTTGCGGAATTCCTCCATATCGGTGATGTCCGCTTCGTCATGCTGTGTGACATGCGGGATCATCACCCAGTTTCGGTGCAGGTTCGGTCCGGAAATCTTCTGAATGCGCGACAGTGGTTCCACCGTGGTTCCGCCGAACTTGGAGAAATCCACATCCGGCACCGGCGGCAGGTCAAGGCCGAGGCCGCCACCGCCCGGTGCTGCACCTCCGGACTGCATCACCCCTTTGACGTAGGTCTTGACGTCGCCCTTTTGAATACGGCCTTTTCGGCCGCTGCCTCGAACCTGGAATAAATCGACGCCCAATTCGCGCGCCAGACGCCGAACCGACGGACTGGCATAGGGCACCTTGCCCGCGGCCGGGGGCACCTCGTCGCCGCGTACCGGCGGTGCCGGCTTCGTATTCGCCGAAGCGGACGGTTCGGGTGGCGGCTCGGCAGCTTCCGGCTGGGGTTCCGGAGCAGGCTCCGGTTCAGGTTCTGGGGCCGTATCTGCCGGTGGCTGGTCGGAAACATCGGCCGCTTCCAGTTCGGCGACCAAAGCCCCTTCGGAAACGGAATCGCCGACCGCGACATGGATTTTTTTGATGATTCCTGCCGACGGCGACGGTATTTCCATCGTGGCCTTATCCGATTCCAGGGTAATCAACGAGTCTTCGACCGCAACGGTATCGCCTTCGCCGACCAGCACCTCGATGACATCGACGCCGTCGAAATCACCGATATCCGGAACCTTAATTGTGATTGTCTCTGCCATTATGTCGATCCTCGATTGAACCGTTTGCAGTGCCTATACCGTGGCCGGATTGGGCTTTTCCGCGTTGATGTTCAGTTTGTTTCTGGCGCCGAGCAATTCGGACTGGCTGACCAGGCCCTGGCGATACAGCGCATAAAGCGCGGCATAGGCCACCTGGTAGCGGTCGACCTCGAAAAATTCGCGCAGCTTGGCGCGCGTATCCGAACGCCCGAAGCCATCGGTTCCAAGAACCAGATAATCGCGCTGCGGCACATAGGCTCTGACCTGATCAGCATAGTTGCGCACATAGTCGGTCGCTGCGACTACCGGTCCGTCACGGTCTTTCAGGCATTCGGTAATCCACGGCAGTTTGATCTCGGCTTCCGGGTTAAGACGGTTGAAGCGCGCCTTGTCGGCGCCGTCGCGGCGCAGCTCGTTGAAGCTGGTCGCGCTCCAGATATCGGCCGACACGTCGAACTCCTGCTCCAGGATCGCGGCCGCCGCAATAACCTCTCGCAGAATAGCCCCGGACCCCATCAATTGCACCCGGTGTTTTCCGCCCTGGCCCTCGCTGAACAGATATAGACCGTTTCGAATCCCCTGTTCCGCACCTTCGGGCATTTCCGGGTGGGTGTAGTTTTCGTTCATTACGGTGATGTAGTAGAAAACGTCTTCCTGCTGCTGCACCATTCGGCGCAGGCCGTCCTGTACGATCACCGCCAGTTCGTATGCAAACGTGGGATCATAGGTCACGCAGTTCGGGATCACTCCGGCCTGCACATGGCTCTGGCCGTCTTCATGCTGCAGGCCCTCTCCGTTCAGCGTCGTACGCCCGGAAGTGCCGCCCAGCAAAAATCCGCGGGCCCGCATATCGCCGGCAGCCCAGGCCAGATCGCCGACCCGCTGAAAACCGAACATCGAATAAAAAATAAAAAACGGAATCATTGCCTGACCGGTCGACGCGTAGCTGGTCGCGGCCGCTATCCAGGACGAAAACGCACCCGCCTCGGTGATGCCTTCCTGCAGAATCTGCCCGGACTTCTCTTCCTTGTAGAACATCAGCTGATCGGAATCGACCGGCTCGTAGAGCTGGCCGACCGAGGAGTAGATGCCGAGTTGCCGGAACATGCCCTCCATGCCGAAGGTGCGCGCTTCATCGGCGACAATCGGTACGATCTTCGGCCCGAGCGTCTTGTCGCGAAGCAGGATCGACAGGCTGCGAACGAACGCCATCGTGGTTGATATTTCCCGGTCGCCGGTGGGCTTCATGATCGACTCGAAAGCCGCCAGCTCGGGCACTTCCATCGCGTTCGCGGTAATGCGGCGCTGCGGCAGAAAGCCGCCCAACGAATCCCGCCGGGCCAGCAGATACTTGACTTCCTCGCTGTCCTGACCCGGGTGATAGTACGGCACGTCCTTCAGTTCCTCGTCGGCAATCGGAACGTTGAAGCGGTCGCGGAACTGTTCCACCGCATCCACCGGCATTTTCTTTTGCTGGTGGGTAATATTCTGGGCTTCGCCGGCATCGCCCATGCCGTAGCCCTTGACCGTCTTGGCCAGAACCACGGTCGGCTGACCCTGGTGTTCGGTCGCCGCTTTATACGCCGCATAGATTTTGTGCGGATCGTGGCCGCCGCGATTGAGCCGCCAGATGTCCTTGTCCGACAAACTGGCGACCATGGCTTTCAGTTCGGGATATTTGCCGAAGAAATGTTCTCGGGTATAGGCGCCGCCCCTGGCCTTGTAATTCTGGTAGTCGCCGTCTACCGCCTCTTCCATGCGCTGACGCAACAGGCCCTTGGTGTCTTTGGCCAGCAGCGGATCCCAATATGAACCCCAGATCACCTTCACCACATTCCAGCGCGCGCCGCGGAATACGCCTTCCAATTCCTGGATGATCTTGCCGTTACCGCGAACCGGACCGTCCAGGCGCTGAAGATTGCAGTTGATCACAAAGATCAGATTATCCAGTTGCTCGCGTCCGGCCAGCGAGATCGCGCCCAGGGACTCCGGTTCGTCGGTTTCGCCGTCGCCGAGAAAACACCAGACCCGGCGTTCGCTGGTATCGACGATGCCGCGGTTATGCAGGTACTTCAGAAAGCGCGCCTGGTAAATCGCCATAATCGGGCCCAGTCCCATCGACACCGTCGGCAGCTGCCAGAAATCCGGCATCAGCCACGGATGCGGATAGGAACTCAGGCCCTGGCCGTCCACTTCTTCGCGGAAGTTATCGAGCTGGGCCTCGGTGATCCGTCCTTCCAAAAATGCGCGGGCGTAGATTCCGGGCGATGAATGCCCCTGGATATAAACCAGATCGCCGCCGCCCGAGTGATCCGGGCCGCGGAAAAAGTGATTGAAGCCGACATCGTACAGCGTCGCTGCCGACGCGAAGCTCGCGATATGCCCGCCGAGTTCGCCTTCGCGCTTGGAAGCCCTGAGTACCGTTGCCATCGCATTCCAGCGGACAATCGAACGGATGCGCCATTCCATGTCCTGATCGCCCGGCATCAGCGGCTGCAGATGCGGCGGAATGGTATTGATATAAGCGGTGGTCGCATCGTACGGAAGATGGCCGCCCGAGCGGCGGGTAAAGTCGACCAGCTGCTGCAGCAGATAGTGCGCGCGCTCCGGGCCGTCTTGTTCGATAACGGCCTGAATGGCCTGCAGCCACTCCTCGGTTTCCGCGCGGTCGATATCCTGTTGCAACAGGTCCACTTTATCGTTCATTCGATCTCTCCTGCATCTTGCCGGTACCGGGCCTGGCCATCAGTCCGGCGAATTCTTGTCCGCGGCGCCAAACAGCTCCTGCTGACTGGCCGCCTGCTGCGCATCAACCACCGCGAGCGCCGTCATGTTCACAATCCGTCTGACCGTCGCAGACGGCGTCAATACATGCGCCGGCCGGCCGGCACCGATCAGAATCGGGCCGACTGTCACGCCATCGGCTATCACCCGTGCCAGATTAAAAGCGATATGCGCCGAATCCACATCGGGCATGACCAGCAGATTGGCCTTGCCGGTCAGCCGCGAGTTCGGAAATACCTTGCTTCTGTAGATTTCGCTCAATGCCATATCGGCCGGCATTTCCCCTTCCACTTCCAGCTCCGGCGCCTCGGCCTGGATGATCTGCAAAGCGCGGGCCATTTTGCGGGCCGATTCATTTCTATGGCTGCCGAAACTGGAATGCGACAGCAGCGCTACCTTCGGTTCGATACCGAACAGGCGGACCTTGTCGGCCGCCATCAACGTAATCTCCGCGATTTGCTCGGCGCTCGGATTGGGGTTCACATGCGTATCGCAAACGAAATAGGTTCCCTGATCGGTGTTCAGCGCACCCAGGGATGCAACAACACTGGCGCCGGGCTTGCGTCCGACCACATCCAGCACGTATTCGAGTTTCTTGGAGTAGCGGCCGACAACGCCGGTGATTAGCGCATCGGCTTCTCCACGGTATACCATCACCGCCGCGATCACGCTGGTCCGGGTACGCACGATGGCCTTCGCGGTGTCGGGCGAGATACCCTTGCGCTGCATCAATTCGTAATAGGTCGTCCAGTACGCCTTGAAACGCGGATCGGACTCCGGGTTGACCAGCTCGAAATCCTCGCCCGGGACGATTCTGAGGCCCAGCCGCTCTATTCGCATGTCCACGACCGATGGCCGCCCGATCAACACCGGTTCTGCCAGCCCGTCGTCGATAATGGTCTGCACCGCGCGCAGAACCACCTCTTCTTCGCCTTCGGCGAACACGACCCGCTTGGGGTCCTTGCGCGCCGCATCAAAAACCGGCTTCATCAGCAGCCCGGTGCGGAATACGAACTGGCTGAGTTTTTCCTGGTAAGCCTCAAGGTCTTCCAGTGGCCGGGCCGCAACGCCGGTATCCATCGCCGCTTTGGCTACCGCCGGGGCCAACTGCACCAGCAGCCTCGGATCGAAAGGCTTCGGAATCAGATATTCGGGCCCGAACTGCAGCGCCGATCCACCGTACGCGGCAGCGCTGACTTCGCTGACTTCGCGGCGCGCCAAGTCGGCCAGCGCTTTGACGCAGGCCATTTTCATCTCGTCATTAATGACCGTCGCGCCGACATCCAGTGCACCACGGAACATATAAGGAAAGCAGAGCACATTGTTGACCTGGTTCGGAAAATCCGAACGGCCGGTCGCAATAATCGCATCCGGTTTCGCGGCCAGCGCTTCGTCCGGCATGATCTCCGGCATTGGATTGGCCAGGGCCAGAATGATCGGTTGTTCGGACATCGCCGCGACCATTTCCTGCTTCAGCACTCCACCGGCGGAAACGCCGAGAAACACATCTGCGCCTTCGATGGCTTCGCCCAGCGTTCGCAAATCCGTATCCCGGGCATACTGCGCCTTGCGGTCGTCCATGTATTCGTCACGGCCGGCATAGATCACACCCAGCCGATCGCAGACCAGTACGTTTTTCCGCTGCAGGCCGAGATTTACCAGCAAATCCAGGCAGGCCATTCCGGCCGCGCCGGCGCCCGATGCCACCAGTTTCACCTTCGCGATATCCTTGCCGACGATATGCAGCGCATTGAGCATCGCAGCCGCGGTGATGATCGCCGTGCCGTGCTGATCGTCGTGAAACACCGGTATTCCAAGGCGCTCTTTAAGCATTGATTCCACCTGAAAGCATTCCGGCGCCTTGATGTCTTCCAGGTTGATACCGCCAAAAGTGGGTTCCAGCGATGCGATGATATCGACCAGCTTGGCCGGGTCTTTTTCGTCGATTTCAATATCGAAAACGTCGATATCGGCGAATTTCTTAAATAGTACGCCTTTGCCTTCCATGACCGGCTTTGCGGCCAGCGGGCCGATGTCGCCCAAGCCGAGTACCGCAGTACCGTTGCTGATGACCGCGACCAGATTGCCGCGTGCGGTCATGCTGCTCGCTTCTCCGGGGTCTTGGTGGATCAATTCACTGGCCGCAGCGACCCCCGGCGAATAGGCCAGCGACAGGTCTTTCTGGGTGGTCAGCGCCTTGGTCGGCGTAATCTTGATCTTGCCCGGAGTCGGGTGGCGATGATATTCCAGCGCCGATTCCCGCAGTTTTTCGTTCATTTTACGGCTCATGGCTCACCCGGATCGTATCGAAGAAGTGATAAGGACAGAAGTTTCGAGACCATTGCAGCGAGCGAATAGGTCCGGCAGCCGCCCGCTGCCGGATCCTCTATCGGCTCTACGCCGCCTGTTCTTCCGTGGCGTCATATTGCCCCATCGCGGCCAGACCGTTCATTCGCGCGCGGTGCGCGAGCAACTTCTGCGCCGCGGCCACATTTGCCGAGATATTTTCTCCCCAGACTTTCAGTGACGGCGCCTGCAGCGCACGGCCATAGGAAAACGACAGCGGCCACGGGAACTGTCCGAGACGGTTCATTGCATCCAGATGCGCGGTGGCTTCTTCGTCACTTTGGCCGCCGGACAGAAACACCACGCCGGCCAGCGACGCCGGAACACTGTTCAGCAGGCATTGCACGGTGGCCTCCGCAACCTCTTGAACCGAAGCACGGTTGGCCGCCCGATCGCCTGAGACCACCATACTGGCTTTCAATATCGTGCCTTCCAGCAGCACGTTGTGCTCGTAGAGGTGGTGAAACAGGCTGCGCAAGGTCGCCTCGGTTACCTCAAAGCACTCGTCCAGGCTGTGTTCGCCGTTCATCAGTACTTCAGGCTCCACCATCGGTACCAGGCCGGCTTCCTGGCACAGCGCCGCGTAGCGGGCCAGCGCGTGGGCATTGGATTCGATACAGGCGCCTGACGGAATGCTTTCACCGATGGTAATCACCGCACGCCACTTGGCAAAACGGGCGCCCAGTTCGGCGTATTCCGTCAAGCGTTCGCGCAAGCCGTCCAGGCCTTCGGTCACTTTCTCATGTTCGCAACCGGCCAGATCATGGGCACCCTTGTCCACTTTGATGCCCGCCATCACGCCGGCGTCGGCCATCACCTTGGTGAACCGAACGCCCTGATCGGTCGATTGGCGCAGGGTTTCATCAAACAGAATTGCACCGGAAATGTGCCGGCCCAGATCAGGCGTGGTCAACAACATCTGCCGGTAGGCCCGGCGGTTATCTTCGCTGCTCTCTACGCCGATTGAATCAAAGCGCTTTTTTATCGTGCCATGGCTTTCGTCGATCGCCAGAATGCCCTTGCCTTCTGCGACCATCGCATGGGCGGTTTTTACCAGCTTGGTGCTGTCCATTATCTCAACTCCTAAAACTACTTGACTCGCCAACTCTCGGTTTTTCGGAAACCTATTCGTTCCGCCGAAGGAAAAGCGTAATAGTTTACTGCGTGCCCGCCGCGGATGCCACGCGGCCGTGACGCAACACGGGTGTTATCGGCCGAGTTCCGACTGGTACTCCGGCGAGCCTTCGTCGCCTACCTGCAGCACCTTCATCGTATTAGTACCGCCGCGCATGCCCATTTGATCGCCCATAGTGAAAATAACCCGGTCTCCGATACCCACCAGCCCGGCGCCATATAAATGCTTCAGCGCTTCGTCGGTTACCGCGGCGGCAGACAGATTCGGCGTTACCGAGTGCTCGACCGGATAGACGTCGCGGAACAGTGCCATCTGACGGCGCGAACGGGCATTCGGCGACAGTGCGAAAATCGGCACGGTGGAACGCACCCGGGACAGCCAGCGCGCGGTTGATCCGGATTCGGTCAGTGCGACGATTGCCTGAATCGGAATATTGTTGGCGGTAAACATCGCGGCCATTGCAATGGCCTGATCGATTCGCTGAAACCGCACGTTCAAATTATCGGAAGGCTGAAACTGCGCGGAATGCCGCTCCGCACCGAGGCAGACCCGGTGCATGGATTCGACCACCTTGACCGGATACTTGCCAATCGCGGTTTCCGCGGACAGCATCACCGCATCGGAACCGTCGATAACCGCGTTCGCGACATCCAGCACTTCGGCCCGGGTCGGTATCGGGTTCTCCACCATCGACTGCATCATCTGAGTCGCGGTAATCACTACACGGTTCTGGCGCAAGGCCATATCAATGATGCGCTTTTGCAGGCCCGGCAATTCGGCATCGCCGATCTCGACGCCAAGATCGCCTCTGGCGACCAGCACCGCGTCGCTGGCGTCGATGATGCTGGCCAGATTGTCGATTGCTTCGGTACGTTCGATCTTGGCCGCCAGACCGGCCTCGGAACCGGCATCGCGCAACAACTGCCGCGCGCGGTTCATATCGTCTGCGTTGCGCGGAAAAGAAACCGCCAGATAATCGATGTCCAAACCGGCTGCATGCGGAATATCGACCAGGTCGTCTTCGGCCAGACCGGGTACCGATAAACCGCCGCCTTGTAAATTCAGGCCTTTGCGGTCTGCCAGGGCGCCGCCGTTGACGACCTCGCAATGCACTTTGCGGTCTTCCACGGATGTCACCCGCATGGAAATCAGCCCGTCGTCCAGCAGCAACATATCGCCGGAGTCTACGTCATCGGGCAAACCGGCATAACTGACGCCAACCCGGTGCTGATCGCCGACTGTATCGCCCATAGCGGCATCCAGCGCAAACGAATCGCCGGTCTTCAGTTGAATCGGACTGGAAGCAAATTTTTCGATACGGATTTTCGGGCCCTTCAAATCCGCCAGCAGGCCCACCTCCAGGTTTAATTCCTGTGACAGACGCCTGGCCTGCGCCGCGCGGCGGCGCTGGTCGTCGTGGCTGCCGTGAGACAGATTGATGCGGCAGACATTGACGCCGGCCTGAATCATTTGGCGTAGAACATCGTCGTCGTCGGTGACGGGCCCCAGCGTGGCGATGATTTTAGTGCGGCGTCTGGTCATAATTTTCCTTTTTCGTTCAATCCGGTTCTCCATCCACGGCCGGAATGTGCAGCGAAGTCATTATAGCGATAACCACGTAGCAAACCGGTGACTATCTGACCTGCATTGCGCAACAGAATTCGGCTTCCCTGCGCCGTCACTGGCAGCCCGCGGGCGGCGCGCAGGTTGCGGCTGCTCGACGGGTGCGAATAACGTACCATAAGTATGGTTTGCCCTAGTAGCCAAATCCGCATGACATCTCCGTCGAAACAGCAACTGAACACTGCCCGCCGGTGGCTGCAAGAGCAGCGTACCGACGATGCGCTGGATCTGCTGCAGCAACTGCACCGCGAGCACCCGCAGGATGCCGATATCGGGTTCTGGCTTTCCAATGCATTGCGCATGGCCGGCCGCGACCGCGACGCAGAACCGCTGCTGACGGCCCTGACCGCGGACTACCCGGGCCAGCCTGACTATGCATTCAGCCTGGCCTTTCTGTATCGGCAGCGGCACGAGAATGAGCGGGCTGCCCAGGCGCTCGCCCGACTGGCCGGACAAGCCGGCCTGGATAAGGAAACCCTGCTGCGCATCGTCTCCTTCTACCGCGAGATGGGGCAACTCGACCCGGCCATCGAGCTGCTGCGCCGATTTACCGACCGGCACGGAACCGATGCGCAGGGGCATTTCCTGCTGGCCCGGCTCTATCAATCCACCGGGCAGTTCAAACCGGCTATCGCCCACTATCGAAAAGCGCTGAATTTCAATCCAAACCATGCCAGTGGCTGGATCAGGCTGGCCAAGATTCAGCAATTCCAGCAGTCCGACCATCGCGATATCGAAGCCATGCGCCGAACGCTGAACGGGGACGGGCTGCTGCCGGAAACCCGGGCCTGCCTGCACTTCGCGCTCGGTAAGGCGCTGGACGATACCGGGCAATACCAGGACGCCTGGCAGCACCTGGAACTCGGCAACCGGCTGCACAACGCCCGCTGGCAACCGGAAACCTGGCAACACTGGGTACAGCAGCAGATACAGGCCGCCACCGTCGAGCATGCCGAAACGCTGGCCCGCGAAGCCAACCCTGCACTGCGCGGAATCCTGATCACGGGCCTGCTGCGCTCCGGCACCACGCTGCTGGAATCCATACTTGACCGGCACGCCGATATTCGAGGCCGCGGAGAACTAAATCTGCCGGCGCAATGGGTTGACGCGCTGCCCGGCGGGGCGACGGTACCGACCGATCTCGGTGCCAGAGTGAGCGAATTCAGCCGCAGCTACGCGGCGGCACTCGGCATCGACAAGCTCGGCATCGACAAGAATCCGCTGAACTTCCGTTACCTGGGTTGGCTGATTCCGTTGTTTCCGAACCTGAAGATCGTTCACTGCATTCGCGACTGGCGCGATTGCGCATTGTCCACCTACAGCCAGCTCTTTCAGCATGCGGACAATGCCTATGCCTACCACAAAGATCACATCAGCGCCTTTTATCGCGGCTACCGACAACTGATGGAACACTGGCAACAGCGATTTCCCAACCGGATTCACAGCCTGTGCTATGAAGCGCTGATCAGCGACCCGCAAGCGGAATTGCGCGCATTGCTCGACTGGCTCGAACAAGACTGGACGGATGATCTGCTGACCGCGGCCGACAATCGGCACCGGGTGATCCATACGGCCAGCACCTGGCAGGCTCGTCAAGCACTGTACCCAAGTTCCGTCGGCCGCTGGAAACATTACCGGGCATTCGCCGGCGACTGGTTCGACCAACTGGCCGCGCAGATGCCGGACGGGTGCGGTCAGGCTTTTTCGTAAGCTTGCCGCAACCAGTCGATCAGTTCCGGATCGACCTCATCGGCCGAGCCCAGACGTACACGGTGGCTGACCATTGCGTTAAAACTGCCGGAGTTCTCCAGACGGGTCGTGGGCGGCTCACCCTTCAGGTTGATGCCAACATCGACCCGGGTCTTGGTCGAAGGCTGCACTAATCCGAACTGTTTGCTGCGACGCAGGCTGACATAGGCTTTTTTCGGTGCGATTTCCACATCCGCACCAAATCCGTTGACCGCGCCTATCAAGCGGTCGTAGATCGGTTTCAGTTCCGCTTTTGCACCGGCATATTGAGCTGCCAGCAGCTCATCGCCGGCTGCCGGCGCGGCATTCAGCGTTTGATGCGCAATCAGGTTGGCATAGCCGTGGGTAACACCGTGATCGGCCTTTAACAGCTTCACGATCTGACCGTGTTTTTCCAGGCCGCTGGCACGCGTGATCTGCAACCACTGGTCGATGGATTTTCCGGTTTTCTCCGCCAGGTTGGCCAGCATCGCAGCCGCCATTTCCTCGGGTGACTTGGCCATAGTTTCGGGTCTCCTTAACAAGGCTGCAGAAATCATATAGCAATCAGTATATCGCTCGCACCGGTTGCCCTGTCAGCTCCGCGAATACCGAAACGCGACTGCCCGACCCATAAACACAGCGCCCAGCGGCACGATGTCGGCCGAAGGCTCGCCAAACCATTCCTGAAACGCTTTGAACTCGTGTGCCTCGAAACCGGGATAACCGACCAGGTCGTCGAACAGCACGATAGCGCCGGGCGCCAGTTTCGGCACCAGTTGTTCGAGCGCGGTGCGGGTCGACGAGTACAGATCGCAGTCAAT
>JANQPM010000068.1 GCA_028289465.1 Lysobacterales bacterium
AGAAAAATCCGAAGGACCGCGATAGCGGCTGTCGTAGACGCGGGCCAACACCACCGGCACCCGGCCGACGGTGACCAGATCGCGGCGCACAAAGGTGAGGTTACCCGCGCCGACATTGACAAAGCCTTTCTGCACGCCATGAAAAATCGACTGTTCATTGACAAAGAAAGTATTCACCCGGCGGCGTTCGGTCAGCTCATTGAGCAGATCGACCTGGCTCTTCAGGGTGGGATCAATCGTGGCGTGAGTTTCTGCCAGGCTTCCAAAGGACAGTAAAACACCGAGGACGACGAATAAGGTGCGATTACTCATTGATTTTCCCTTTACTGCCGTGCTTTGCCTGCGATCAATGGCTTACTGACCATAAACGCGGCGGACTGTCCGTTGGGGTTTGGAGAGGGATAGAAACGGTCCGCCCTTGCCCCTTATCCATCAAGGGCCAGACCTTAGCACAGACATCAGGCAGCACGTAAGGAAGCAGCGCTTGTCAATTGGGCTCGCCCGAGTTGACCGCTACTCTCGGAAAACCAGGCGGCAGAAATTTATTTGGGTGATTTTCGGATTTGTTGGGGTCAGAGTAGAACTGCCACGGTACAGCCAATTTTTGTCCTGACCTCAAACACCGCACCTCTGAGCTTGTGTCCTTACAGGTTCACTTGAAGCATTTACCAAGTACTTTATCGGAACGGGTTAAATCGTTCAGCGGTATTCGATAAATAGGGTAGGACACGACTGGCTGTTAACCATGCGATTCCAAACGCCATTAGCCCTACTGCTTCACCATAGAAGACGAAGGCCGGAATGATTTTACTAATCGAATTCTTGATCATATGGTCCAGTGCGATTGCCGCAATCGATAAAATTATGACAGCGCCGCACAGCATATATATGCGAGCCCTCCGATCTGCTTCAGGAGTATCCTTGCTCTTTGCCCGCTTGTGAAACTGATAACAAAACAGTGCAAGAATGAGGAACATGGCTGCTGCAGAAATACCGTGAACGCGTGGTATTACTTCCTGGTAACAATTGCATTCGCATGGAAATAGTGCAACGCCTAATGCCGAAAACGCCGCAACCTTGCTAAGAAGCATCTCTGCCCTTGTCCTGCCATTATATGCGAGAAGGAACGCAAATATGGCGAACAGCGAGCCAACGAAGTAATCACGCGCAAAGCCGCCCTTATGCCAAGCTTCGCTAATCGAATCTATTTCATTCCCTGACATATATCTTGTAACGCTAGCCAAGGAGATTGCTATAACACCGACGATAAGCTTTATCGTACGATGGTCTATTTCGTAACGAGTTGGTGTAGAAAGCATTTGTATCCCCCTTAACGATCAGTAGTAAAGAACCCGTACTACTATAGTTCGATTGAACTGTGAATTGGTCTTATTTCATATATCTTTCCAGCAGAAATTAATAGCCTTATTCGGCAACATATCCTTTGCCTTTTAGACTATATATAACAAACTTATAGTGATAAGAAAAATCCAGCCAGCTAATGCGGGTTAGGCGGAATGACGGAAAGGCAGCCAGCGACTGACTTGCGAGCAGTATTCCTCATAAGTTGAACCGTATATCCGCCTCAAATGGGGTTCTTCGTAGAAGACGACGAACAGATGAAAGAAAGTGGCGACGGAAAGCCCGTAAATCGCTATTGGCAGCGCGCCGAACGATAGCGACCAGCCGAATATCACTCCCACAACACCCACGTACATCGGATTGCGGGTGTATCTGTAGAGACCGCGAACAATGAGATGTTTGGGTGGGTCTATGGGTGCCGGTGTTCCGCGGCCGGCCGACGCAAAATCCCATAAGCACCACAGATAGATGGCGCCGCCGACGGCCAAAAGCAAACCGCCAGCCAGGGTGTTTAGGGTGAGCTGCACTGGATCATGAGAGAAGACGAAAACGGGGACATACACCGCGACGGTGCCAGGGACAACGATCGTGAAAATCAGGTTTTTCAGAAACAGGAGCATGGTACCTCCTTGCCGCCTAGTGCCGCGAGTCAGTGGCAGCCGGACGGTGTAGCCGGCTGCACGTACTTCTTAATGTCTGTTACTGTTTTCTTTTTTTCCACCATTTTCGAAGATGAGCAACAGCGCTGTTTAAGTTAACTCCAACTACACCGGGTACGATTGGGATGCTGAATTCCACGATGTCATTTGCTGCATTTGCGAGGCCTGCGCCTTGTTCTAGGTTAACCAGTAAATCGTCGGACTCGCCACGCGCAAATGATGCAATATCGTGAAGAAATTTATCAATAACAGGGTAATTCTCCTGAGTTTTATGTAGTGGAATTAGCACTCTTAAAGACTGCTCTGTCAATTGATCTGGATGAGAATCTGTTATCAATAAGCCCGGTAGTTCGTTTTTCAGGTTTTCGTAGTGTGTTCCAAGGTACCTTTGGACGACTTCCCCATGGAATGCCTCGGTTAGTGCCCCAACGATTATCGCGTCACCTCCAAACTCTCGCGCTAAATTGTCAAAATTCCGATGTACGACCTCTTCTAAGCCGCCAGACCATAGACCATCCCCAATAACAAATACGTAAATCTGAACGGTATCATCGATTGGTAAATGGATCAGACTAGTTAATTTGTACCCCATGATTCCCCCTGGTTATGACACGTAAATAGATTTTTACACACTTTGGCGTAGATGCGCTTGTTACCTTTTTAAATCTGATGCGCCAGCCAATCCGTTAGCTTCTTTGTTGATGTCTCAATCAAGAACAGTAGAAATATATCGGGTCAATTGTGCACTCCGGCATCTCCACAACCCAAGCGGCTTGCTATATGTTTAAGTCCTTGTCGTATTCGCAATAATTCAACCGGGAAAATTTCACGTTGACGGTGCATTTCCAATCCAAAGATGCCCCACCCAAGGTGCTTTTAGGTTTTAAGCTGATAACCAGGTCATCGCCAATTTTTTCATTGCCAATAACGTAAAGAGTGCCGGATTCACCTAGAATTAAATCCGAAAAATAAGAGCTCGTTTTGACATCAGCAGGGTTTACTCCGATAGCCTCAAGATTTTCCGGGTATTTTCCCTGCATCATATAGTATTCGGTAACGTACGCTTTAAACGGCGATACTGCGGCCAATGCCTGAGATAAGTGCGTCAGTTTTATGTAGGCATCAGTGTCTGCTGACCGATGGGTGCCCACGATGGCGCTTTGACCAGCCATGTCAGCACAACGCCAGCCCCAATCGATTTGTTTCTGTACGAACTCCTTGATCTTCGTCTCACAAAAGCCTTGTGTGTTTGTGGCCTTCCATAATATTTCCGTTAGGCCCTCTTTTTTATAGCGTACTTCGCAGGGTACTGGCTTTTCGGGATCCTGATATATCAAGGAGATTATTCTCTCTTTTTGTCCATAGGTGCAAAGGAAGCTCTCGTCAGCGATTGCAGTCTGAGTTGCCAAGACAGTCAGGAATAAGAAAATTAAGAGATGCTTCATTATGGGATATTTTCCTGGTTAACTACCACCATACAGACAAAGCCTGATAAACAAGTTTCTATCAAATCGGTGGATTGGGTTTTCGCCGAGCATGCAATTCCCCCGATATTTTCACCATGCCCGGTACTTCCATGGCGCTTATGCGATAGCTGCCGTTGCCCGGGTCCAGATAGTAACAGGTGTATAAACCCGATAAGTACTCCTGAACTACCGCCGATAAGCCCCGAATTCCATTTCCACGCGTATCGCAAATCCCAGTGAGGCTTCGCGCTGCTGGTTGCGCCGTTCGCGGGGCCAGGTCAGGCTGGGGCCGGCTTCGAGGTACATCCATTCGCGCAGCCATGGGCGGCGCAGGGTCAGTCTCAGGCCGTATTCCTGCAGTGCGACCGGTTCGTCGGTTTCGCCGCGGACGAAACCGAGCAATGCGGCGGCGCCGATATTGCCCATGTTCTGATACCAGGTGACGCCGGTCCACCAGTTCAGGCCTTCGGTGTCTTCCGATACGGTGCCGATGGATTCCCAGCGCAGCAGGCTGGTCTCGTGCAGGTCCCAGGCCATGTCCAGGCTGCTGGTGGTGCCGAAGCCTTCGTTGCGGCGCCAGAAGATCGTCTGGTTGAAGCGCAGGTCGCGGCCGTCGTTCCAGTCGGAGTTGTAGCGGTAGCGGACTTTCACATAGGGATCTGGCGGCGCGCGCAAGCGGATGCCGGCGGAGTAGTCGAAGCCCTGTTTGCGGTGCGGGTTTTTATTGTAGCCGAAGCCCAGCAGCCAGCTACGGTCCTCGTCTTCGATACCGTCGCGGAACGCGGTCTGGTCGTCCGGCTGGGTGTCGCGAATGTACGCGTCTTCCTCGACCCGGCCGAGGAATGCATTGACCCGCCGGTTCAGATTCGGCAGCTTGGCATCCAGTTTGAAGCGCAGTTTGGGTTCGAAGCCGTCAAATTCGCTCCAGGACAGCGCGGTCGAAATAATGCCGCCGATTTCTTCTTCCTGGAATTCGTGCTCGTCACCGAACAGGTGGTCGACCCAGCGCACCGTGCGGCAGGAGGTAGTGTGAACGCGGGCGCGGATTCGCTCCGGCATTTCCGCCGGGTCGGGTTTCTGGGCGCATTCGTCGACTTCGATGGGATCAGCGGTGTCGTCTATTTCCGGCTGAGCCAGCACCGGCCGGGCCAGCAGCAGCGCAACGCAACCCAACACCATAAGCAGCCGATGGCGTGTTGGGCCGGCGCATTGTGTCGTTATTCTGATCACAGGTACATAATGAGTCTCGCGCCCGCTTCTTTCGTAGCGCAGGCGAAGCCAGATGGCGGTTTCGCTAAGCGAAGAAGCCTTCTGGCGCAGCCGTTAAGCGCGTGCGGACGAAAACCGCAGCCGCAAGACAACGTAGAACGAAAGCGCGACCCCTCTGGTGCCGCTCGCGTTGCTCGCTCACCCAACCGCGAGGGCAAGCCAGGGGAAGTATGGCGGTTTGCGCAACGCGCAAGAAGCCATGCTTCACGGCGCCCGCTCCCGCGGGTCGCCTGTGGCTCCCAAGTCGATCATATCACTGAAATATGACGCGACACTGGAAAGAAAGGTTACGAATGTCCGGGGCGCGCTACCTTTCAGCCAATGTTTCGATATAGACCTGCGTTGTGGCGGTTAAGTTGCCGCGATCTCGCTGCAGCGCGCTGCCGGCAACCAGTGCAAAATCCCGGCCGTAGCGGTCGATCATCGCCGCGATATGTTCGCGGGATTTGCCACCGCCCGAAGCCGGCAGGCTTGCATGCAGGCCGGCAAGCCGCCGGGTCAGCGCTCGCTGCGTGCCGTCCGCGGCTTCGGCCGTCATTGACAAACGGCCACCGGGGCCTGGAAACAGGCCGATATCCGCACCGCCGAGCCGGGTGAACAGACCGAGCAGCACCGCCGCGTCAATCCCGTGGCCGGCGGGCTGTGTGAAGCTGCCGGCCAGCAGCGGGTGGGCCAGATAGATCAGACCGTATTCGCGTGCGGCGGACTTGGCCGTCTCCAGCCCGAGGATATGCGGACACATCACCACGCCGCGCACATTGCTTTTTGCCAGATACTCCAGCCGCCGATGCAGTGCCGGACCGGCACCATAAGCATGCGGCAGGTAGAGGCAATGCCCGCCGGCATCGTTGGCCCGGTTAACGGCGTCCAGACAGGCATCGACGCGCTGACGGAAAGTGCCGAAATCCGCCTCGGCAAGGTTCTGGTCGTCTTTCAGCAGATCGCCGCCGCCCGATGCGAACCGGTAGGCCAGGTCGGCCAGCGCCTGATGATCGCTGCCGCGCGGTTTCAGCACCGTGCACAGCAGCGGCCGGTCATGAATACCGATGGCTTCGCGAACACCTTGAATGCCGAATTGCGGGCCACCGATGGCATTGGCCAGATCGTCCGGCACGCGAAGATCGGTCAGCCGCACGCCGCGGTAGTAGCTCACGCTGCCGTAAGCCAGATTGATAAGCTGGCCGAGTTGCCGATCGGCCAGTTCGGCGGCATAGGAAATTCGCACGGTAGCGTGATCATCGCGATGGCTGACCGATTCCACCCGGCCGACAACCCGGTCGGCGATTTGCGGGTCGATGCTCGCTGCCGGCGCCATTTCCACCGTCTGCTCAAATGCAATGGCTTGCGCGATGCGGTCCGCATCCTCGGCGCTGCAAGCGAGCCGATAGGTCGCGGTGATTCGCGCTGCGCGGGTGTTCATGGCTGCAGTTTCCCGTAAAATAGCCGCTTTTTCCAGATATCGCTTCCGGGTATCGTTTCAGGCATCGAAGGCGCATGGCTAAACAGACCGTACTGACCGGCATCACAACCACCGGCACGCCCCACCTGGGCAACTATGTGGGCGCTATCAAACCCGCGATCGCGGCCAGTCGCAATCAGGACGTACGCTCGTACTATTTTCTGGCCGATTACCATGCGCTGGTCAAATGCGGTGAGCCGGAGCGCGTGCGGCAGTCGACGCTGGAGATCGCCGCGACCTGGCTTGCGCTGGGCCTGGATACCGACAACGCGGTGTTCTACCGCCAATCCGATATTACCGAAATTCCGGAGCTGACCTGGCTGCTGACCTGCGTTTGCGCCAAGGGTCTGATGAACCGCGCGCATGCGTACAAGGCGGCAGTGCAGGCCAATGAAGAGGCCGGAGAAGACCCGGATTTTCAGATCACCATGGGTCTGTTCAATTATCCGATCCTGATGTCGGCAGACATTCTGATGTTCAACGCCCACAAGGTACCCGTCGGCAAGGACCAGGGCCAGCACCTGGAAATGGCGCGCGATATCGCGCAGCGCTTCAACCACCACTATGGCGAGCACTTCGTGCTGCCCGAGGCGGTGATCGACGACAATGTCGCCACCCTGCCGGGGCAGGACGGGCGCAAGATGTCCAAGAGCTACAACAATGCGATTCCGCTGTGGGTACCGGAGAAAAAGCTGCGTAAAGCGGTGATGAAGATCATGACCAATTCGCTGGAGCCGGGCCAGCCCAAAGACCCGGACGATTCCTCGGTGTTTGCGATTTACCGGGCATTTGCATCGGATAAGCAGCGCGCCGCGATGCAGGACGCGTTCGCAGCCGGCATCGCCTGGGGCGAGGCCAAGCAGCAGTTATTTGAATTGATCAATGCCGAGCTGGCCGAACCGCGCGAGCGCTACGAAGCGCTGATAGCCGAACCGGCGGTGATCGAAAACAAGCTGCGCGAGGGAGCCGAACGCGCGCGCGCCTATTCCAGAGCGTTTATGGACAAGCTGCGCCATGCGGTCGGGATTCGGCCGCTGGGCTAGGCTGCCGGATTAGGTTGCTGGTCTGGCCCTAAAATCTGATGATCGTTTCCGTCTTACTGCTGCTGCCGATCAGCCTGATTCTGATCTGGGCTTACTGGTATCTGCTGCCGCGCCACGGCGGGCCGGACTACCGCTGGTATGACAGCCTGTTGATCGTCATGCTGATTGCGGCCGCCGGAATCTATATGCGCTGGGCGCTGACGCGGCCGTGGTCAGAGGGCGGCGATATCGTGCCGCAGGTGATGGCGGTAGCCGGCGCGTATACGATTTTTGCGTTCGGCCTGCTGGCGGCATTGTTTATTCGGCGCCGGATGAATCGCTCCTGACCGCGTTGACGTAGACCGAATCCCGGACGGTCTGCCGGTTCTGACCTTCATCGGTCGATCATTCGATCCGCTGACGCACGCTGCCGTCACGGTTCGGTATGAAGCCGCAGGCGACCCGCCGGAGTGGGCGCCGTGAAGCATGGCTTCTTGCGCGTTGCGCAAACCGCCACGCTTTCACTGGCTTGCTCTACCGGCTGGGTGAGCGAGCAGCGCGGCTCCAAATCGGTATCATAAACCCCCGCTAACGCAAAAACGGGACCAATTCATATGACTGACGCCAACCGCTATGTGATCGACGCACCCGAAATACCAGCGGTGCCGGTGCGCGGCGGCGGCCGGTTTCCGGTACGCCGGATTTACTGCGTTGGCCGCAATTACGCCGAGCATGCCCGCGAGATGGGCAGCGATCCGGACCGCGAGCCGCCGTTTTTCTTTTCCAAGCCGGCCGATACGGTTGTTAGCGGTGGGGTTGTCCCTTATCCGCCGGCAACCGGCGAGCTGCACCACGAAGTCGAACTGGTGATCGCGATCGGCAAGGCCGGCCGCGAAATTCCCGCGGATACGGCGTTGGAATACGCATACGGCTATGCGGTCGGTGTAGACCTGACCCGGCGCGATTTGCAGGCCGCGGCGAAGAAGAAAGGTCGGCCGTGGGATATGGCCAAGGGTTTCGACCGGTCGGCGCCGCTGTCGAAAATCGTGCCGGCAGCGCTGATCGGGCACCCGGCGGACGGTGCGATCCGGCTGTCGGTCAATAACGATGTAAAGCAATCCGGCGATCTGCGGCAGATGATCTGGAACACGGCGGAAGTGATCGCAGAGCTGTCCCGCTATGTCGGGCTCGCCGCCGGCGATCTGATCTTTTCCGGCACGCCGTCCGGGGTCGGTCCGTTACAGCCGGGCGATACGGTGCGAGCGTCGGTCTTCGGCGTTGCAGACCTGGAATTTGTGCTGACCGGCTAACCCTTGCCGCGCGTCTGGGTGCGGTGCCGGCGGGCGTTCTTTTCCAGGAACTGGACGATCAGGCTGGCGATGTCCAGGCCGGTTGCGCCTTCGATGCCCTGCAGTCCGGGCGAGGAGTTGACTTCCATCACCAGCGGCCCGCGCCCGGAGCGCAGGATATCGACGCCGGCCACGTTCAGGCCCATGATGTTGGCCGCACGCACGGCAGTCATGCGTTCTTCGGAAGTGATTTTCACCGCCTGTGCGGAGCCGCCGCGGTGCAGGTTGGAGCGGAATTCGCCGGGCACGGCCTGGCGTTTCATCGCGCCGACCACCCGGCCGCCTACCACAAAGCAGCGGATGTCTGAACCGCCGGCCTCTTTGATAAATTCCTGCACCATAATGTCCGCTTTCAGGCCCATAAACGCTTCGATCACGCTTTCGGCCGCCTTGCGGGTTTCGGCCAGCACCACGCCGATGCCCTGGGTGCCTTCCAGCAGCTTGATTACCAGCGGTGCGCCGCCGACCATTTTGATCAGGTCCGCAATATCGTCCGGCGAATGGGCGAAGCCGGTTACCGGCAGGCCGACGCCTTTGCGGGCCAGCAATTGCAGCGAGCGCAGCTTGTCCCGCGCGCGGGTAATCGCGACCGATTCGTTCAGCGGGTAGACGCCCATCATTTCGAACTGGCGCAGCACCGCGGTGCCATACACGGTGATGGATGCGCCGATGCGTGGAATCACCGCATCGAACGGTTCCAGATGATCGCCGCGGTAATGAATGGTCGGCCGGTGCGATGCGATATTCATATAGCAGCGCAGCGTATTGACCACTTTGACCTCGTGGCCGCGGCTTTCTGCCGCTTCGACCAGCCGGCTGGTGGAATAGATATAGCGGCTGCGCGACAGAATGGCGATCTTCATAACGACTTGATGCCGATGCCTTGGTTGCTGCTGATCGGCTGGCCGTGCAGGTATTCGTGGCTCGGGTTGACCAGCACCCGGTTCAGCAATGCGCTGCGCCCCAGCAGCAGGCGATGGGACATGTTTTCACGGTTGGTCAGGGTCAGCTCGATCAGCCATTTCTCCCAGCCCAGATGCAATGTGGTTTCGATCACCAGGCGTTCTTCCAGATGGCCGGACGGGTTGCGAACCGACCGTGTGCCGACCAGCGGCGCTGTGCATAATTTCATTTTGGTGGGTTTTGGATAGCCCAGATGCACGTGAAATCGGACCCAATCCGATTTTTTGTGGGAAAATACTTCAGCGTCACGCATGCACAGCGCGGCTGAATTCGCGCCGGTATCGACCCGCGCCTGCAGCCGCTCCACGCCGAGGTCCGGCAGCGCGACCCATTCCACTGCACCGATAATCAGGTTCGGCTGCGGTGTGGCGGTCGAGGTGTTCTTCGCGTCGCTCATAGGCCGGTAATATTTAGCCGGTAGATTTACCCAATAGTATTTACCCGAATAATGTTAACTCGGGACATCTCATTGTAGGGACAATCGGCAAGCGGATAAACGATCGGCGGGCTGTTGTAATAATGGTTTGCTTTTGTGCCGGGTCTGGCTGCAGGTTATCGCGCCTGAAGGCGCACCTGCGGACCGGGTAGAGGGGCCTTCAGGCGCGATCAAAACGAGATAACTGCCAGTCAACCCGTCACTCGGGTCTGGCCAGATCCTCGATCATGGCCTTCAGGAACCGCGCGGCCTCGCCGCCGGTGCAGGCCCGGTGGTCAAAGGTCAGCGACAGCGGAATGGTCTTGTGCACCTCGAAACCGCCGAGCACCGGAACCACGTCGTTACGCAGCTTGCCGGCCGCAACGATCATCACGCAGGGTGGGGTGATTACCGGCGTTGCATAGCGCCCGGCAAATACGCCGAAATTGGACAGCACAACGGTGTAGTCTTTCAGGTCTTCCGGCGGAATGGACCGGTTGGCCACATTTTCCCGCAGCCGGTTGATATCCGCACGAATATCGGCCGGATGTTTGGCATGCACATCGCGCAGCGCGGCAACGAACAGGCCGTCGGCCGTATCCACCGCCATGCCGACGTCCATGCCCTTGTGAATCATGCGCAGGTTCTGCTCGCCGTCGTACCAGGCATTCAAGCCGGGCTCCGCCTGCGCGCCGGCCCACAGCGAGCGGATCAGCCGTACGGTGATGTCCTGGCCATAGGCCCAGGCGTGGATATCGGCATCGTCCATCAGCGTGGTCGGCACCACCAGCTTATGCGATTCCGACATAATGCGTGCCATGGTACGGCGGGTGCCGCGCACCGGTTCCCATTCGCCGGTGGCTTCAGGCCGGGGCGCTGCCGTGGTAACCGGTGCGGCGACCGCGGCTTTGGATCCGCCAAAGACCGGCGCTTTGCCCAACTGCGCGGTGCCGGCGGCTGCGGCCGCTTTCACGTCTTTCGCGGTAATTACGCCGTCCGCGCCGGAGTCGGAGACCTGGGCCAGATCGACTTTCAACTTGCGCGCCAGCGCGCGGACGGCCGGGGTCACTTTCACGCCGCCGATGGTGGTTACTTCGCTGACCACCCGGTCGGAGGTCTGCATCGCGCCGACCACGGTGCCGGAGTCCTCGCGGACTTCCTCGGTCTCTGCCGTTTCGTCGTCTGCCTGTTCGGTTGCCGCCGGTTCTTCGTCCGGCAGTTCCTCGTCTTCCTCGCCTTCCAGTTGAAAAGCGACCAGCGGTTTACCGGTTTCGATCACATCGCCGGCCTGGCCGTAGAATTTGGCGATCTTGCCGGTGTACGGCGACGGCACTTCGACCACGGCCTTGGCAGTCTCCATCGACACCATCGGCTGATCCAGCTTGACCTCATCGCCCTCGGCGACCAGCCATTCGACAATTTCCGCGTCCGGCAGACCTTCGCCGAGATCCGGCAGGTTGAAAATCTTCATGAGACCTCCATGACCTCGTTCACCGCGTTCAGGATACGCTGAACGCTGGGCATGTATTGCATTTCCATTTTATACAGCGGCATCACCGAATCGTAGCCGGTCACCCGCTTCACCGGTGCGTGCAGATTATAAATGCCGGCATCGGCCAGATTGGCCGCGATTTCGGCGCCGACGCCGCAGTTGCGGGCCGCTTCATGGACGATCACGCAGCGGCCGGTTTTTTCCACCGATTCGATAATGGTGTCCATATCCAGCGGGCTGATGGTCGCGAGGTCGATCACTTCGGCGGAAACGCCCTGTTCGGCCAGCTTGTCCGCCGCTTCCAGGGTTTCCTTGACCATCGAACCCCAGGTGACCAGCGTGACGTCGCTGCCGTCGCGCAGCACGTAGCAGACATCCAGCGGCAGTTCTTCGCCGTTGTTTTCGATTTCTTCCTTGTGCAGGCGATAGATTCGCTTCGGCTCCAGGAACACCACCGGATCGGGGTCGCGAATCGCGGCCAGCAGCAGCCCGTAGGCGCGGCCGGGCGAGGACGGAATGACCACGCGAATACCCGGAATATGGGCAAACATCGCTTCGGTCGATTCGGAGTGATGTTCCGGCGCGTGAATGCCGCCGCCGTACGGCGCGCGCAGCACCATCGGGCAGGACATGCGGCCGCGGGTACGGTGCCGCAGGCGTGCCGCGTGGCAGACGATATGGTCGATCATCGGATAGATAAAGCCCATGAACTGGGCCTCGGCTATCGGCTTCATGCCCTGCGCGGCCATGCCGACGGACAGGCCGGCGATCATCACCTCGGCCAGCGGCGTGTCGAT
>JANQPM010000075.1 GCA_028289465.1 Lysobacterales bacterium
CTTCATCAAACCAATATTGCCTTCCTGGATCAGGTCGCCCAGCGGCAGCCCGTAGCCCGAGTACCCCCGTGCCACATGCACCACAAAACGAAGGTGGGCCATAATCAGCTCTCTCGCTGCATCCAGGTCTTCGGTTTCCTGGTAAGCGCGCGCCAGCGCCTGCTCCTGTTCCACCGTGAGCACAGGAATGCGGTTGACTTCACCGATATAGGCATCCAGCGACCCCGTCGAAGACGGCACCGGCAGATTTCGCACAGCTAAGGCCTTGTTGTTTGATTTCACTGACATAGAACCGATAGATTATAGCACCTGGAAAAGTATTCGCATACTCAAAACTGGCACTACCCCGGAAACTGGCAAACCCGGGGCTAGTCAGTGACTGGCCTTGGATGCCTGGCTAATTCGAAGCAGGCCGATTACGGTACATGATAAGAAAAATCGCAACGCCGAATAAGCCAACTGCAACAGTACTGGCCAAAAACACCCAATCCGTCCAATGAACCACCGTGGAAGATGACAGCTTGCTTGCCTGACTGTAAGTCCCTATCACGCTGCCGACAACGAATAACAGTGCTGTCAGAAAATTTTGCATACCGGGATTGCGGAGTTTTTCGTAATCGGTTTTCCTCGCCTGCTTATTCAGCATCCTGCCCACGCCCAGGATCAGCAAGACCAACAACGCCCCAAACAGAATTTCGCTGGATGCAGAATTCATTTCCATGCCCTCCTTAGCGCGGCCTAGTGATTAGGGTCACCAATTGTAGGTGACCTGCATTGATCCAACCAATCGTTGTATGCCGCCACGTATGCGAGACCAGCGGCAATACATGATATAACTATAGACGCAGCCAAAAGCCCTTGCTGCGTCTGGTTGTTCTGCCTGCGTTGTTTTGTCCGCCGAATAACGCATTTAGGGTGCAACATTGAAAAAGGAGTCTCGCGCCCGCTCCGGCGGGTCGCCTGTGGTTCCTCCGATGATTTATAGAACTCGCCAGACGTTGCTTCTTCGGGTACATTTCAAACGAGACTGTTAACGATGCCGTCGCTGGAAAATCAGGCGCCAGCTAACCGATATTCAACGTTCGCAAATGCCGCCTTACCGCTAGGCCGGCGCCGATCAAGCCCAGCAGTCCGCTGCCGGCCAGCACCATTGCGGCGCCGGACCCGCTCAACGGTTGCAGCACAAAACTGCCTTCATAGGCGGCGACCAGTTGTTCGATCGGGCGGCTCAGATAGAACATAGCGATCATCAGAATCAGCAGCGCCAGCAAACCGCCCAGCAAACTGTACCAGAGCCCTGCGTACAGAAAAGGCCGGCGCACAAAGGACGCAGTCGCACCGACCAGCGACATGACTTCGATTTCCTCACGCCGGTTTTCGATATCCAGCCGAATGGTATTGCCAACCACGAATACCACTGCAAGACTGAACAGCACCATCAGCACCCGCACCACCGCCTGCGCCAGCACCAGAATGGCCTGCAGGCGCTGCAACCATTTCAGGTCATATTGCGCAAACTCCACGCCGCGATGCTGTTCCAACCGTTCGAGCAATGCGGCGACATTCGGCACCCCGTCATCCTGCAAGGCCGCCGGCGACACTTCCAGCACCCACGGCAGCGGGTTGATGTCCAGCGCCTGGGCCGCAGCGCCAAAGCCGGAAACCTGCCGAAATTCCTCAAAAGCCTCGGCCGGCGAAATCAGTCGAATATTGGCGATTCCGTTCCAGGCTGCCCACTCCTGCCGCAGTTGCCGGGCTGCCGCCTGATCCTGCTCCGGGGTCAGAAACACCGATATCGTACCGAGATCGCGGCTGACCGGCTCTACCCGGCTTAGGTTCTTCAAGGTGACATAAAGCCCCAGCGGCAGCACCAGTGCAATCCCGAGCACCACGACGGTCAGCAGTGTGCCGAGCCGGTTGCGGTACAGCGTTCCGAGGCTGGACATAAAGCTGTACACATGGCGCCGGCCCCAGGCCCTGATCTGGCGTACCAGATGGCCTTCCCGCTGTTTCACAACCGCGTGCTGTCTGGCCATTTCAGGACACTCCGGCCACGGCGACTTCCGTTACCGGAATATCATCGATCAACTGCCCGTCCTTCAGCACCAGCACGCGCCGGCCCAGCTGCCTGATCAGCGCCAGGTCGTGGCTGGCGATCAGCACCGTTGTGCCCGACTCATTTAACTGAAGGAAGTAGTTCATCAAATCCGCGGACAACTCCGGGTCCAGATTGCCGGTCGGCTCGTCGGCCAGCAGCACCGGTGGCCGATTGACGATCGCGCGGGCGATGCCGACACGCTGCTGCTCGCCGCCGGACAGCATCAGCGGATAGGATTTTTCCTTGTGCAGCAGCCCGACCCGGTCCAGTGCCGCGTTAACCCGCTTGCGAATATCAGTGAAGCGCTCGCCGCCGATCACCAGCGGCAGGGCGACGTTATCGAAAACCGTTTTGTCGCTCAGCAGGCGGTGATCCTGAAAGATCATTCCCACCTCGCGCCGATGGACCGGGACGCGGCGCTGCCGCACTTTTCGGAGATTGCGGTTGTTCACCAGCAGGCTGCCCCCGGTGGCCCGGTCAAGCAGGCCGATCAGGCGCAGCAAAGTGCTTTTGCCGGCGCCGGAATGACCGGTCAGAAATGCGATTTCGCCCGATTCCAATTCAAAGCTGATATCGCGCAATGCCCGATTGCCGTCCGGGTATTGCTTGAAAACGCGCTCAAACTTGATCATATCGGACAGCAGGGTCTATGCCAGTAGCTGGTTGAAATTCAGTATCGGCAGCATGACCGCCAGCACGATCAGCAATACAAAGCCGCCGACCAGTAAAATCAACGCTGGCTGGAGCAGCGCCATAAACGCCTGGCCGGCAGTCTGCAGATCCCGTTCCTGCGAAGCCGCTGCGCGCTCCAGCATCGGTGCCAGGCCGCCGCTTTGCTCGCCGCTGTCAATCAGACGAACGGTTACCGGCGGAAACCGGCCAGTCCGCTCCAGCGCACGGGCCAATGCAACCCCTTCGCGAACCTGAACCGCCGCCTCGCGGGCTGCACGACGCATCGGTTCGCTGGACATCGCACGCTCCGCAACCGGCAGCGCTTCGAGCAGCGGAACGCCGCTGCCGACCAGCAGGCTAAGCGTGCGTGAGAAACGCGCGGTGTTCATATCCCGAACCAGTCCTCCGATCAGCGGCAGCCTCAACAGCAGCGACTGTACGGCAGACCGGAACGATGTCAGGCGAAAGGCAGCCAGCCCGCCCAGCACCACCGCGGCCGCAGCGACTGCAAGCAGTACGCCGTGTGCCTGCAACGCATCGCTGACGGCGATCAGCACGCGGGTCAGCCACGGCAGTTCCTGCCCGGCCTGGTCGAATACTCGAACGACCCGTGGCACGACATAGACCATCATAGCGATGACCACCAGCAGCGCGACGATGACGATCACTACCGGATACAGCAGCGTCAGGCCGATTTCGCGCACCAGGCTGTCGCGGTTTTCGGCATAGTCGGCCAGCCGGTCCAGCACCTGGTCCAGCTTGCCGGCCTGCTCTCCGGCACCGACGGCCTGAGTCACCCAATTTGGAAAAGCGGCCGGAAAAACCGCCATTGCACCGGCCAGTGCGCGCCCTTCCATGACCGACGCGCGCATCGCGGCGAGCATGCCGCGAACCGCACCGTGCCGACTCTGCTCGGCCACCGTACCCAATACATCGGCCAGCGGTATTCCGGCTTTTGCCAGTGTGGCCAGTTGGCGCAGAACCAGCGCCCGCTCGCGGCCGTTCAGCCGGCCGCTGCGTGTGCTGCGACTAGCGGCTGCAGCTTCGGTCGGATCGACGCTTAGCGGGGTCAGGCCGCGCTCGCGCAGTTGTTGTCTGACATGACGGGCGGAATCGCCCTGCAACCAGCCCTTTTGCGTTTTCCCGCCGGCATCCAGAGCCCGGTATTCAAACGCGCCCACGGCTTCAGCGCTCCAAGCTGACGCGAAGCACTTCGTCCAGACTGGTTACGCCGTCCACAGCCTTGTTCCAGCCGTCCTGCAGCAATCCGGCGGAATGCTGCCGGGCCAGCGATTCCAGCGTGGCTTCGCTGGCACCGCGATGGATCGCATCGCGCAGTTCCTGGTCGACTCGAACCAATTCGAAAATGCCGCAACGGCCACGATAAGCCTGCTCCGCTGCACCGTCGGCCGCGCGGTACAGCACAACCCCGTCCTGCGGCGGCAGGCCGACAGCTTCGAAATCGCCGCCGGTCGCGGCGTACGCCTCGCGGTATTCGGGGTTCAGCCGCCGCACCAGCCGCTGCGATAGCACCCCGATCAGGCTGGACGACAGCATGAAGGGCTCCACACCCATGTCGCTGAGCCGGGCCACCGCACCCACTGCGGTGTTGGTATGCAGCGTGGACAGGACCAAATGCCCCGTCAAACTGGCCTGTACCGCAATCTGTGCGGTTTCCAGGTCGCGAATCTCGCCGATCATCACGATATCCGGATCCTGCCGCAGAATCGCGCGCAGGCCGCGGGCGAAATCCAGATCCACTTTGCTGTTGATCTGGGTCTGGCCGATGCCGTCGATGTAGTACTCGATCGGGTCCTCCACCGTCATAATATTGCTGCTGGCATCGTTCAAACGCTGCAGCGCCGCGTACAAGGTGGTGGTCTTGCCGCTGCCGGTAGGTCCGGTAACCAGCAGAATACCGTGCGGCCGGTGGATCAGCCGGTCCATGCGGGTGAGCATGTCCGGTGCCATGCCGAGATCGTTCAGATCCAGGCGGCCGGCCTGCTTGTCCAGAAGCCGCAGCACCACCCGCTCGCCGTGCCCCGACGGCAGCGTGGAAACGCGGACATCCACTGGCCGGCCGGCGACCTTCAGCGAGATACGCCCGTCCTGCGGCAGGCGCTTCTCGGCAATGTCCAGCCGGGCCATGACCTTGATCCGCGAAACGATCAGCGGCGCGAGGCGGCGCGGCGGCACCATCACTTCCCGCAGCACGCCATCCACTCTGAAGCGTACCGACAGGCGGTTTTCGAACGGTTCGATATGCACATCGGACGCATTGTCTTTGACCGCCTCGGTCAGCAGCGCATTGATCAGCCGAATGATCGGCGCCTCGTCCTGGCTTTCCAGCAGGTCTTCCGCTTCGGGCAGTTCATCGACCAGTTGATTCAGATCCAGTGCATCGTCCAGATCATCCGCGACCTGGCTGACCGTATCTTTTTGCTGATACAAGGCCTCGAGGGTTTGCGTAAACTGCATTTCATCCATCCACTGCAACACCAGCGGCGCACGAAGATAGCGGCGTATTTCGGCGACGCCCTGCAGATTTCCCGGAGATTTGACCGCGACGCGCGCCCTGCCATCGGCCTGCCAGTCCAGCAGCGCGACGCCCTGGCGGCGCGCAAAAGCATACGGCGGGGCTTTCGGCCGGTCGGCCGACATGGATGCTCCGGCCGGCTTAGCGGGACTCGTTGCCGGCATTCGGAACAGCACCTTCGGGCAGCGGCGCTTGCAGGTAGTCGAACAACTCCGGCAGCAGCGGCATCTGGTCTTTCGGGGTCAGGCCGTCGGCCCGCTCGCGCGCCTTGATCTGTTCGGCTCTGATGAAACGGTATTTGCCGCCGGACAGGTTCGCTTCGGTTGCCGCATCGCGCAGGATGCGCGGACGGATAAAGACCATCAGGTTACGCTTCACCTTCTGCGTATTGCGGTACTTAAACAACTCGCCCAGGCCCGGAATCTTGCTCAGCCCCGGCACCTTGTCGACGATCTCCCGCAAATCGTCGGTAATCAGGCCGCCAAGGACTAATATCGCGTTGTCCGGGACCATTACCGACGTTCTAAGCGTGCGCTTGTTGGTGATCAGATCCACAGCACCGGTGATCGGCGCTATTGCCGATATCTCCTGCTCGATATCCAGAATGACCGAATCGCCTTCATTGATATGCGGTGTCACCGACAGCCGAATACCGACCTCGTCACGGCTGATGGTCTGAAACGGGTTGACCACGCCGGACTGGTCGGACAGGCCGGTATTGGTGAACTGGCCGGTCAGGAACGGCACTTCCTGGCCGACATAGATTTCGGCTTCGGAGTTGTCCAGGCTGACCACCGACGGGGTCGACAGCACATTGGTGTCGGTGTCCGAGGCCAGCGCTCTGACCAGCGCGCCGATTTCCAGAACCTCGGTACCCAGAATGGACGTGGTCCCGGATATGTAGCCGACGTTCAGGCCATTGCCCGGCAATACCCCGTTCTCGCCGCCGATGCCGCCGGCCAGACCGAGAATATTATTGCCCCCGGTCGCGAAATTGGTTCCGCCGAAAATGCCTTCTTCCCCTTCGCCGAAATTGTCGAAAATCTGCCACTGAATGCCCAGTTCCTTCATCGACTCCAGCGAGACTTCGGCGATCACTGCCTCGACATGCACCTGCTGGCGCCGAATATCCAGTTGCCGAACGACCGATTGCAGCGAGCGGAAAACCGCCGGCGGTGCGGTAATGACCAGTGCATTGGTCTCGCCATGGGCCTGAATATTGGCCGCACCGGCGTTATCGGGGCTGCCGGGCTGCTTGACCGATTCCTGCAGAATCGGCACCAGCTCCTCAGCATCGGCATAGCTGAGGTAGATCACATTGGTACTGCCGCCGGACTCAAGCGGCGTGTCCAGATGGCTGATCAGCGCTCTGACCCGCAATCGCTGGCTCGGATCGCCGGTGAGCAGCAGCGTATTGGTGCGCTCGTCGGCCACCACGGTCTGTGCGCCCTGGGCGGATGGGTAGAGCTGGGCCAGCGTACGCGCCAGCTCCGCTGCATTGGCATGCTGCAGCGGAATCACCTCGACGTCGGTATCCGCGGCCCGGTCGATACGCGCGATCAGCTGCTCCAGGCGCTGCACGTTGGCCGCCCGGTCTGCAATCAGCAGGCTGTTGGATGCCGGGTGGGCGATCACATGGGCATTGGCCGCGACCAGCGGGCGCAGCAGCGGCACCAGATCAGTAGCGGTCACATGGCGTACAGGAACGATCCTCGTCACCAGGCTGGAACCGTCGTCGGCAATACCCGGTGGACCGCTTTGCAAAGCCTGCACGCCCGGCACGATGCGCGTGACATCGCCCGATTCGATCGCAGCGTAACCATGGACTTCCAGAATCGACAGAAAGGCCTGGTAGATCGCGGCGGCGTCCATCGGCTGGGACGAGATCACCGTCACATTGCCGGTGACGCGCGGGTCGATCACGAAATTACGGCCGGTGATTTCCGCGACCGTCGCGATCAGATTGCCGATATCCGCGTTTTCCAGCTTCAAGGTATGGCTGCCGGCCGTGTCCTGGGCTTGCAGGGAGGATGTCCCGAAGAACAGCACAGCGACCGCCAGCACAACGACCGTCAGCACGGCGGTCAGCCAAACAGTGAATCCGTGCTTACCCAGCGTTTGCTTCATAGCGATTCCTTAGATCCCAAATTCTTTGGCCGTCCTTATTCCTTCGGGCCGCTATTGCGGTCCGATGACGGCCGACAGATCCGGCTGCAGTACCCGCGTCTCCCCTGCCCGATTGACCTGCAGGGTCAGGCGTTCGCCTGACAGTATCTTCCCGACCACGGCCTCAACGGCCTCCTGACTGTCCAGTGCGACACCGTTGGCCGCCTCGATAATATCGCCGTTCTGCAGGCCCAGATCGACCAGCTCCCGCGCATTGCGGCCGAGCGACAGCCGGTAGCCGCCGGTGCTGACCGGTATTAAACCATAACTGCCGGCCAATTCCGCAACGTTCAGCGTCAGCAGCCGACGCGCCTGCGGCAGCGCAGCGCTGAGCGGGCGGGCCGGCGGTGACGCGGCAGCAGGATCGGCAGCGGCGTAGACGGCGGATAGATCGTCATCGGATGAGTCGACCTCGCCGGCCGAAGGAAGCCTGAGGGTTTCATATTGGCCGTGCCGAACCAGCACGACACGATCAGTGTGAATGCCGTGCACACGGGCATCGCCGGGCAGCTTCGAGTCGGCCCGGTATACGCCTTCACGACCGCTCGCATCGCGAATAATCGCAAAGCCCTGGTCCGGGCCGGTACCGGCGACGATGCCCCGAAGCACCAGATTCAGCGGGGTTTCCGGTGCATTTAACAGTTGCGTGAGCGGCGCTGTATCGCGGGTCTCGCCAAACAGATGATACTGTGCCAGCGGCGGTATCGTCCTTGCGGCTGCGGGGTTGGCATCGGGTGGGCCGGCCGCATTCAGCGGTTGTTCGGCCGGCTGCGGCGCCAGCAGCAGCCAAAACAGGTGCACCAGCAGCCAGATCGCAAGCAGCGCGAGAACCGCGGTCGCTGCATTGGCAAGCCATCGAGGCCATGTCTGCTGTATGTCGATACTGCGCACCTATTGCAAATCCACCCGTCCTGGGACCTTACCGAATCGGTTTGCGGTCAAGACGCCACTTTGCTTCTCCACCATTATATAGGCCTAAAGGTGCCGGGCGCCTTGCATATTCAGCACCGCCGGCGACTATTTCTTTCGCCGCCGGGTGTCGCCTTTGCCACGGGGCGGGCGTTTGCTGTGCTGTCCACGGCCAGGCTTTCCGCGCCGGCGGCCGCCACGCGATGGTCCGCCACGGCGTTTCGGTGCCGGCGGTGCTTTCTGGATTTCCGGCAACGTCGTCTCGTCAACCGGGATCATCGGAATGCTGTAGCCGATGTAGTCCTCAATGTCAGGCAGGTGAAAGGCGTAATCCTCACAGGCGAAACTGATCGCTTCGCCTTTCGCGCCAAGCCTGGCGGTGCGGCCGATGCGGTGGACATAGTCGGCATCGTCTTGCGGCAGATCGAAATTGATCACATGGCTGACGTCCGGAATATGCAGACCCCGTGCAGCCACATCCGTTGCAACCAGAATCGGCAGTTCGCCCTGATGAAAGCGGCGCAGCAGGCTCTGCCGCTTGCGCTGGTGGACCCGCCCCGAAATGGCGGCGGCCTGAAGGCCGTTGGCCTGCAGCGTCCTGGCCACCTGGTCGGCACTGACTCGCGTGTTGCAAAACACCATGATACGGCCGTCTTCCAAGGTTCTGAGCAATGCAACCAGCAACGGCAGCTTTTCGTGATTGGCAGGATAGTAAACGCTTTGCACGACATTGTCCGCGGTGACCTTGTCGGCTTCCACCTGGATCAATTTCGGGTCGTTCATATGCTCGTAAGCCAGCTCGGTGACCCGATAGCCCAGGGTCGCGGAAAACATCAGACTTAACCGCTGGTCCGGCGGCGGCAGGCGGCGCAGCAGATAACGGATGTCCTTGATAAAACCGAGATCGAACATCCGGTCGGCTTCATCCAGCACCATGACGTCCACCTGTTTCAGGTGAAACACCCGCTGTTTGTAGTAGTCGATGATCCGCCCCGGCGTGCCGATCAGCACATCCACGCCCTGCTCCAGTTGTTTGCGCTGTTTCTCGTAGTCCACGCCACCGTAGGCCAGACCGAGAACGAGCCCGGTTTCCGCGCCCAGCATCTGTGCATCGCGATGGATCTGAAGCGCCAGTTCCCGGGTCGGCGCCAATACCAGCGAGCGAATGCCGCCGGACCGGCCGTTGGCCGGTTTGCGGTTCAACAGACGCTGGAAAATCACCAGCAGGAACGCCGCCGTCTTGCCGGTGCCGGTCTGTGCCTGGCCGGCCACATCCTGGCCGGCCAATGCCAGCGGCAGGGTCTGCTGCTGAATCGGGGTGCAATGAGTAAAGCCGGCCGGGCCCAGGCCCTGCATGATCTTGGGATGCAGCTCCAAACTGTCAAAGCGTAATTCGGTTAATGGTTTTTTATTCAAAATCAGATCCTTGGGCTGTTCCATCAGCACGCGGGTATTTATTGTGATAGCGCTGGTTTGACACTGACACCGCCTGCTCTTGAAATTTCAATCCGTTGCCTTGAAATACAGGAGCAGTTCAGATGAAATGGAAGCCTTACCGGGTAGCGCCGATCCGGTGCCGGGCCAGTCCTTAACGGTTTTTACCCGATGCCGAAGGCGCTGTGACAATAACGCGTCGGGCCTAATGATACAGCAGGAGAACATGGGTGAGCGAACATATTAACCATATAGACGATGCGGATTTCGAACAGGAAGTACTGAATGCGGAAGGCCCGGTACTGGTCGACTATTGGGCGGAGTGGTGCGGACCGTGCAAAATGATCGCCCCTGTGCTGGATGAAATTGCGACCGAATACGAGGGCAAACTGAAAGTTGCGAAGGTCGATATCGACCAAAATGCGGCGACGGCACAGCAGTACGGCGTACGCGGCATTCCGACCCTGATGATTTTCCGCGACGGCCAGATTCAGGGCACCCGGGTCGGCGCGATGACCAAGAGCCAGCTCAAGGCATTTATTGACGAGGCTGTCTAGGCTCGACGAACCGCTGCTGGTTACCGTATCAGATACTCTGGGCGCAGCCTGAGGCTGCGCCCGTTCAGACTGGACTCGAATAAAATTCCATGGTACTTTTAACCCATCTTCAGCGTTAAACCGCTTGGCTTCTATCCCTAAGACATCCACTTATTACCCACGGGCACGAAGCATTAAGGAAAATATTTCGTCGGGCCAGCCAGCGGCAGGTTCAGGCAAAGAATTCAAATTCTGACTAAAAGAACCTGCTTTCCACAGTAGCTATTAAAGCAAACCACCCTGCAGGCGTTGCGCCTGCTGAACAGAAAATTCTCATGAATCTAACAGAACTGAAACAAAAATCGATTAGCGAGCTGCTCGATATTGCAAACGAAATCGGACTGGATAATGTCGCGCGCGCCAGAAAACAGGACGTGATTTTTTCCATCCTGAAAGGGCTGGCCCGCAAGGGAGAGGATATTTACGGCGACGGGGTGCTGGAAATCCTGCAGGACGGCTTCGGTTTTCTGCGTTCCGCCGGCAGTTCCTATCTGGCCGGGCCGGACGATATCTATGTGTCGCCGAGCCAGATTCGCCGTTTTAGCTTGCGCACCGGCGACATGCTGGCCGGTAAGATTCGCCCACCCAAAGACAGCGAACGCTATTTCGCGCTGCTCAAAGTACAGGAAATCAACTACGAGCCGCCTGAAAACACCAAACGCAAGATTCTGTTTGAAAACCTGACTCCCGAATTCCCGACCGAGCAGCTCAAGCTGGAACGGGGCAACGGCTCGACCGAAGACATTACCGCGCGCATCATCGACCTGATCGCACCGATCGGCAACGGTCAGCGCGGGCTGGTTGTATCGCCGCCAAAGGCCGGTAAGACCATGATGCTGCAGAACATCGCGACCAGCATCCGCGCCAATAACCCCGACTGCAAAATGATCATCCTGCTGATCGATGAGCGGCCTGAAGAAGTCACCGAGATGCAGCGTTCGGTCGACGCCGAAGTCATATCGTCGACCTTTGACGAACCGGCCACCCGGCATGTGCAGGTGGCCGAGATGGTTATCGAACGCGCCAAGCGCCTGGTGGAACACAAGCAGGATGTGGTGATCTTGCTGGATTCCATCACCCGGCTAGCGCGCGCCTACAACACTGTCGCACCGTCATCAGGCAAAGTATTGACCGGGGGTGTGGATGCCAATGCGCTGCAGCGCCCGAAGCGCTTTTTCGGCGCCGCACGCAACGTCACCGAAGGCGGTTCGTTGACCATTGTGGCTACCGCGCTGGTCGAAACCGGTTCGAAAATGGACGAAGTCATTTACGAGGAGTTCAAGGGCACCGGCAATATGGAAATCCACCTGAGCCGCAGAATCTCCGAAAAACGCGTGTTCCCAGCCATTGATATCAATCGTTCGGGTACCCGGCGCGAAGAGCTCATGGTCGGCACCGACCAATTGCAGAAAGTCTGGATTCTGCGCAAAGTCCTGCATCCGATGGACGAAATACAGGCCATCGAATTTGTGCTGGATAAAATGAAGGCCACCAAGAACAACGACGAATTCTTTAATTTCATGAAGCGCTGACGGCCTGGAAGCCGCAGGCGACCCGCCGGAGCGGGCGCAGGACACCTTATATACCGAAAAGCCGGGGTTTGACCCCGGCTTTTCTATTCCACTCACTGCTAGCGAATGCCGTAGAGCCGGACCTGGCCCTGATGGCGCCCGGGGCTGCGGGTCTCATAGTAGAACACCACCTTGGTAATCAGGCGGTCGCCGCCTTTCAGATCAATCCACGGCGAATAGCTCCCGGCCCTTAGCAGCACGTTGCGTTCGAAGCGCTGCTCGCTGCCGTTGGCGTAGTTGACAACCACCCGTTTGAATTCGACGGGCGCACCCCTGGCCTGTAGCTGAACGGCACGAAACGGGCCCTCGTCGGCACCGATGCGGATCACATCATATTCTGCCCGGTCGGATACCACCCGGCTGCCAAGAAAGGTTTTGTGTGCCGCGGCGGCATTTGAGGCACAACCGATCAGGGATAACAGGATCGCGGCGGCGGCGATAATTTTGATCACAGCGTTCATGCTTGTCTCCTCGTTGCGTTTGGAATTCGACGCCCAAACTACGGTGCGAACATGAACCAATACTGAAGGCTGACCAGTAGTGATCGGCATTGACTTATCTTTACCGAACGGTGGGTCGCCTGCGGCTCCCCCGTCTAAAGGCGCTCCCGCGGCAAGAGAAGGCCCGGGTTGAAAACCCGGGCGTCTGAACAGAACTGGGCCTAAACCGCCTCGGCAAATTGCGCTTCTTCGGTAGAACCCGACAACGCGGTTATAGATGACTGCCCGCCGGAAATGACCTGCGTGACGGCGTCGAAATAGCCGGTCCCGACTTCCCGCTGGTGCTTGGTTGCAGTATAGCCCTGCGCTTCGGCCGCGAATTCCGCTTCCTGCAATTCGACATAAGCTGACATCTGCCGCTCGCGGTAGCCGCTGGCAAGCTGATACATACTGTGATTCAGCGCGTGAAAACCGGCCAGCGTGATGAACTGGAACTTGTAGCCCATCGCGCCCAGTTCGCGCTGGAACTTGGCAATGGTCAGATCGTCCAGATTCTGCCGCCAGTTGAATGACGGCGAGCAGTTATACGCCAGTAGTTTATCCGGGTGCTGACGATGGATTGCGTCGGCGAAGGCTTTCGCCTGATCCAGATCCGGCGTTGCTGTCTCGCACCAGATCAGGTCGGCATACGGCGCGTAGGCCAGACCGCGCGCAATCGCCTGATCGATGCCGGCTTCGGTCTGATAGAAGCCTTCCACGGTTCGCTCGCCGGTAATGAAAGCGCGATCGGCTTCGTCGATATCGGAAGTCAGCAAGCCTGCGCCCATCGCGTCGGTGCGCGCGACCAGGATCGTCGGCACATCCATGATGTCCGCTGCCAGCCGCGCCGCAATCAGCTTCTGTACCGCTTCACGGGTCGGCACCAGAACCTTGCCGCCCATATGGCCGCATTTTTTGGCCGACGCCAGTTGGTCTTCGAAATGTACCCCGGCCGCACCGGCTTCTATCATCGCCTTCATCAGTTCATGAGCGTTGAGCACGCCGCCGAAACCAGCTTCCGCGTCGGCCACGATCGGCGCCATCCAGTAGCGGCCATCGCCATTTTCGGCGCCGCCCTCGGCATTATGGAGCTGATCGGCCCGCAGCAGGGCGTTGTTGATTTTGCGTACCACATTCGGCACCGAATCTGCCGGATAGAGCGACTGGTCCGGATACATCTGGCCGGCGTTGTTCGCGTCCGCCGCGACCTGCCAGCCGGACAGATAAATCGCCTTCAAGCCGGCCTTGACCTGCTGCATGGCCTGGTTGCCAGTCAGCGCGCCCAGCGCATTGACAAACGGTTCTTCGTGCATCAAACGCCACAGACGCTCCGCTCCGATGCGTGCCAGGCTGTGCTCGATCCGTACCGAACCCCTTAAACGTACGACATCTTCAGCGCTGTATCCGCGCTGTACACCCCTCCAGCGCGGATTCGTCGCCCAGTCGCTTTGCAAGACTTTGACTGCATGCTGTTGGTCCATGGTTTTGGCTTCCTCCGTTTTAGCAGAACACGTTTAGCTGAATACGCCTAGCTCAATACGCCTTCGTATGGTCCACAGCATAGAAACAAATCCCAATATTTGACAATTCATATATTTCAATATTCAATATTTGAATTGTTAATATTATAACTAACTGTTTTCATGGCAAAAACCCGGCGCTTCTATTACAAAGGCAACCAATTAAAGCAATTGAGGGCTTTTTGCGCAGTCGCGCGCAACGGATCCATGTCGGTTGCCGCCGATGAGCTGTTTTTGAGTCAGCCGGCGGTCAGCCTGCAGGTCAAAGCCCTGGAGGACGAACTGGACTGCATCCTGTTCGATCGCCGCGGACCGAAAATCCAGCTCACGCGCGAAGGTCGTTCGCTGTTTGAAATGGCCAGACCGCTGGTCGAAGGACTGGAGACGCTGAACAGCCGTTTCAATCGCGAAGTGCGCGGCGAGCTGGACAGCGGCGAGATTCACATCGCCGCCGGCGAATCGACGATCATCTATATCATGCCCAAGCTGGTCGAACGCTTTCGCGACCAGTTTCCGAATATTCGGGTACACATGCACAACGTAACCGGCCGCGACGGCCTGGCGATGATCCGCGACGACAAAGTGGATTTCGCGGTCGGCTCCATGCTGGATATTCCGCCGGATATCGAATACCAGCCGGTCTATTCCTTCTCCCCGGCGCTGATCATGCCCGAAGGACATCCGCTCGCAAGCCGGGAATACCTGCAACTGGCGGATATTTCACCTTTCGGACTGATTCTACCGCCCCGCCGGCTGACCACCTGGCGCATGGTAGACCGGGTTTTTCAGCAGCACAAAGTCCCGTACCGGGTCGCGCTGGAAGTCGGTGGGTGGGAAGTCATCAAGCGCTATGTGGAACTCGGTTTCGGTCTGTCTATCGTTACCAGCATCTGTCTTCGCGATGACGATCCGCTGGAATCCCGCGATATGAGTGCCTATTTCCCGAAGCGCAGCTACGGCCTGGTGATGCGGCGAGGCAAGTACCTGTCGCCGCAGGCCGATGCGTTCGTGAACACTGTTCACGAAGTGCGCATGCCGGACTCCCTGTGGCGCAAGGGCCATTCGAAGCGTTGATATTCCTTGTCAATATCTTCACATTGCCGGCAGGAAAATGGCGCGCTGTCCAATATAGACTATATTCATATTACCGATGCCGCTAACCAGCAAAAACACCAGAATACTGCTTGTCGAGGACCAAACCGACCTGGCCGCAGCGATCGGTACCTATTTCGAATCGCTGGGCTGCGTGATGGACTATGCCGCCGATGGCCAGGTCGCGCTGAATCTGGCCGAATCGGAACACTACGACTGCATTATTATGGATTTAACATTGCCGAAGCTTGACGGGCTGGAGGTCTGCCGGCGGACGCGCGAACAAGGATCGTCCGTTCCGGTTCTGATGCTGACCGCCCGCGACCAGCTAACCGATAAACTGGACGGTTTCGAGGTCGGCGCAGACGATTATCTGGTCAAGCCGTTTGAAATGGACGAGCTGGTGGCCCGCGTATCTGCGTTGGTCCGCCGTCAGCGCGGCGAAGTCGGCGAGGAATTGCTGTCGGTTCATGACCTGCATTACGACCAGCATCTGGTTCAGGTGCGGCGCGCGGGCCAGAAAATCACCCTGTCGCCAACCTGCCTGCGTATTCTGAAGATTCTGCTGCGCGAATCGCCGCGGCTGGTGACCCGGGAATCGCTGGAAAACGAACTTTGGGGCGATTTACTGCCCGACTCGGATACCCTGCGCAGTCATCTGTACAACCTGCGCAAGGCCATTGACCGCCCGTTCGATATCAAATTGCTGCATACCATTCAGGGCGTCGGTTTCAAGCTGGCCCACCCGAACGACGTGTAGCCAGCACTTCGACATCCGGAAAGGCGATGCGTACCCGGGTGCCGCGGTTTAATTCGCTGTTGATGTCAATCGACCAGCCGAAACGCCGGCACAGCCGTTGCACGATGCTCATACCAAGGCCGTGGCCTGCCGGGTTCTGGCTTCCGTCGACGCGGTAAAACGGCTCGTAAATCCGCTGCGTTGCTTCCGCGTCCATTCCCCGGCCGGTGTCCCAGACCTCAACGCCGCGACGGTCGATATTGACCCCGACCGTCCCCGAATCGGTGTATTCAAACGCATTGCGCAGCAGATTATTGAACACGATGGTGAGTACTTTCTCCGGCGCATGAAGCTGCAGCAGGCAATCGGCAGCCAGTTGCGGGCGCACATCCTGGCGTGAAAACTGCCGGTGGCAGGCCTCCAGCTGTGCCTGCAGCAGATCATTCAGAATGATCGGTTCCCGCGGCAGCTTGGATTCATCCTCGCGGGCCAGCATCAGCAGGGTATCCAGCAAGGATTGCATATCTTTCAGCGCGCGTTTGATGCGGCTGATCACGACCTGGTCCGACGGGCGGTCGGCAACCTGCCTGGCCAGCAGATCGGCATTGCTGGCCATAATCGCCAGCGGCGTGCGCAGCTCATGGCTCGCGTTGCGGGTGAAATTGCGCTCCCGTTCCAGAAATGCGCCCAGCCGCCCGGTGAAGTGGTTCAGCGCGGACACCAGCATGCCGACCTCGGCACTGCCCCGTTCGCCGACATCGGACAAATCCAGGTCAGCCAGGCTGTCGTTGCGCACATCGAATGCGTTAACCCGGTGAGCCAAACGCAGCAGCGGCGATACCGCACCGAGCGACATGCGGTAGCCAATCCAGCTCAACGCATAAATCAGCAGCAATACGATACTGAGCGGCGCAATACCGAATAGCAGGGTCAGGCGCGATACATGAACTTCATCGAATACCAGGTACAGCCGTGCCTGCTCGAAGTTCGACACGTGTACCAGCGGGCGGCGGCCGTCTTGTGCATCGACACGCCGGTATCCCGACTCGATACCGCGATAGGGGTCTGGTATGGCCGACAGATCTCCGCCCCGGGCCAGGTAGCCTTTCAAATTATTGGTATCGGGTTCGGGCGATTCCGAGTTCGCCGCATAGCGCTTCCAAAAATGTTCGGCCTCACCGTCCAGCGCCTGCTTGATCAGCACGTCTTCGACCACCCTGCCGGTTGCGTATACGCCGATCACCGTCACAACGGAAATGGCCAGCGCCTGCATGATAAACACCCGTATCAGGCGCCCACCCAGGCCTTTTCCCAGAATGCGTTCTCGCTTTGTCACTGTTGCATTGCGCTGCTGTGAAGGCGTTAACATCGGTCATTGCCGAATGGCTGTCAATGCCGCCTATTGTCAACGGCCACTGTGAAGCACCGGTGAATTCGCGTTCACAACTCGTTGACGCGCGATCACTACACTACTCTTCCAGCGGCCCGCACGATCTAATGCTAAAGCGATTTCCCCCTTAGTATGCAGGCACGCTGTATTTAGCCCCGGTTCCTTACCCAGCCTGGCATATCCAACGTTCGGGGCTATCAAGGCCGGCCTTTCGCGCGCCGGCCTTGCTTCTTTCTAAGCGCTCAGACCAGGCGGCCGACAAACTCGTGGACCGGCGTTTGCTCCAGTGCGGACTGATCGGCACAGGCTTCGACGATGGCCGCGGTCTGTCTGGCAGAAAAATGTTCTGCCATCGCTTTCTCGAACTTGGCAATCAGTACCGGAATGCCTTCGTCACGGCGGCGGCGATGGCCGATGGGATAGCTGATTTCCACCCGGTCGGTCGATGTACCGTCTTTGAAGAACACCTGGACAGCGTTACCGATTCCGCGCTTTTCGGGATCGAAATAATCTTCGGTGAATTGCTTATTCTCAACCACCTGCATGCATTCGCGCAGCATGTCGATACGTGGATCGGTCGCGATATGATCTTCATAGGACTCGGCGGTCAGTTCGCCGAAAATCAGTGGCACGGCCACCATGTATTGCAGGCAATGATCGCGGTCGGCGTAGTTATCCAGCGGACCGGTTTTGTCGATAATACGAACGCCGGCTTCCTGGGTCTCAAGCACGATACGGTCAATATCGCCGATCCGGTCTTTGACCACCGGGTGCAACTGCATCGCGCATTCCACCGCGGTCTGCGCATGAAACTCGGCCGGAAACGAGATTTTGAACAGCACCTGCTCCATCACATAGCTGCCATACGGGCGCTGAAACTCAAAAGCCTTACCTTTGAACAGCACATCGTAGAACCCCCAGACGTCGGCGGTCAGCGCCGACGGATAGCCCATTTCCCCTTTGACGGCCAGCAGCGCCAGCGTGACCGCCCGGCGGCAGGCATCGCCGGCGGCCCAGCTTTTTCTCGAACCGGTGTTCGGCGCATGGCGGTAGGTTCGAAGCGCGCCGCCATCGATCCACGCATTGGACACCGCATTGATCACGTCGTCCTTACTGCCGCCCAGCATTCGGGTCACCACCGCAGTGGAGGCGACTCGAACCAGCAGCACGTGGTCCAGACCGACCCGGTTAAACGAGTTCTCCAGCGCCAGCACGCCCTGGATTTCGTGCGCCTTGATCATTGCACTCAATACCTCGCGCATGCTCATCGGCGCTTTACCGGCAGCTACTGCCTGCCGCGAAACGTAGTCCGCAACACTCAGAATAGCACCGAGATTGTCGGAAGGGTGACCCCATTCGGCTGCCAGCCAGGTATCGTTGAAATCCAGGTAGCGAATCAGCACGCCGAGATTGAATGCCGCCTGTACCGGATCCAGTTCATACGGCGTTCCGGGTACCCGCGCACCGCCCGGCATGCCGGCGCCGGGAACGATCGGCCCGAGCAGCTTGGTGCATTCCGGAAAATCCAATGCCATCATCGCACAGGCCAGGCTGTCCATCAGGCAGTGACGCGCGGTGGTATAAGCCTCCGCGCTGTCGATCTCATAATTGCAGACATAATCGGCGATATCGACCAGCACCGGATCCGAATCCGGCCGATTCGCCGCACGGGTTCCAACGTGGGACATGCGGATTTCCTTTAGCGATTAGAATAGACGGAATACAATAAGCCAATTATTTTACCGGACTTGGGCCGCGCTAAGCTATTCGCAAATCCGGTTAATTCGTGCCAAACAGCCAGGACCCAAACAGCTAGGACCAAAGACCGATGGACTTCCAGCACTCCGAAAAATGCCTCGATTATCTGGGCCGCGTCGAGGTTTTCATAGAAAGTAAAATCGAACCCTATGAAGCGGACTATCTGAAAAACCTGCACGAGGCCGATGACCCGTGGCAGGTACAGCCCTGGATAGAGGATCTGAAGGCCGCCGCCAAATCCGCCGGATTGTGGAACCTGTTTCTGCCGGACTCAAAGCTCGGCGCCGGGCTCAGTAATACCGACTATGCACCGCTGGCTGAATGCATGGGCCGTTCGCTGGTCGCACCCGAGGTGTTTAACTGCAACGCACCGGATACCGGCAATATGGAGGTGCTGTACCACTACGGCTCAAAGGATCAGCAGCAGCGCTGGCTGACACCCCTGCTGCGCGGCGAAATCCGTTCGGCGTTTTGCATGACCGAGCCCGGCGTCGCGTCCTCGGACGCAACCAATATGCAGGCAACGGCCGTTGTGCAAGGGTCTGAGGTCGTGTTGAACGGTCGCAAATGGTGGTCTACCGGCATCGGCCATCCGAACTGCCGGGTATTGATTTTCATGGGTCTGAGCGACCCGTCCGCGGCCCGCCATCAACGTCATTCCATGGTGCTTGTACCGGTGGAGACCGACGGCGTCAGCATTGAGCGCATGCTGCCAGTATTCGGCGAGTACGATGCACCATTCGGCCATGGCGAAGTCTCGTTCAGTCAGGTCCGCCTGCCGGCCGAACATATTATCGCCGGCCCGGGGCGGGGTTTCGAAATTGCGCAGGGCCGGCTCGGGCCCGGCCGGATTCACCACTGCATGCGCCTGATCGGCGCGGCTGAAAAAGCGCTGGAACTAACCTGCCAACGAGCATTGCGAAGAACGGCTTTCGGCAAGCCCGTCGCCAGTCTCGGCGGTAACCGGGAACGTATCGCAAAAGCCCGTATGGCCATCGAACAGGCGCGTCTGCTGACCCTGAAAACCGCATGGCTGATCGATCGCCAGGGCGTTGCCGCGGCGCGCAGCGAAATCGCGCAGATCAAAGCGCTGATTCCGCGGCTGGCGCAACAGATTATCGACCAGGCGATGCAGGTGCACGGCGCTGCCGGGCTGTCTGCCGACACACCGCTGGCCGCGTTGTTTGCCCAAGCCCGGGCGCTGCGCATCGCCGACGGGCCGGATGAAGTTCATCTGGCCAGCGTCGCCAAACAAGAGCTGAAACGCTACCAATGAACCAAACCGAACAAGATGCCCGTAACCCGCTGCCGCTGGACCGGCTGGCCGACTACCTCGGTCAGCACTGGCCGGAACTGTCCGGCACACCGGCCGTCACGCAGTATGCCGGCGGCGCTTCCAACTGGACCTACCGTCTGGACTACCCGAAGCGCGGTACTGCACTGATTCTGCGCCGGGCACCGGCCGGCACCAAGGCCAAGGGCGCACATGATATGGCCAGGGAGTACCGCATACTGAAGGCTTTGAAGCCGGTCTATTCGACGGTGCCGGACGTCTATGCACTGTGTGAAGATTCGGAAGTGATCGGCAGCCCGTTCTTTGTGATGGAACACCTGGACGGCTGGATTCTGCGGCGCGATCCGCCGCCCGGATTAAACGTCGATCCTGAACTGGCGCAAAGACTGTGCCACAGCATGATCGACAATCTGGCCGCACTGCACGCAGTACCGGTCGATCGGCGCTTTCAGGACATCAACAAGGGACCCGGCTATGCCCGCCGGCAGATCGACGGCTGGTGCTACCGCTATCAGAAAGCCTGGACCGAAGACGCAGCCGGTTTCGAAGCGGTGATGTCCTGGCTGCAGGACCGCATTCCGGACGATGTCGGCCAGTGCCTGATTCACAACGATTACCGCTTCGATAACCTGGTGCTGCAGCGAAACCGACCAGACCGCATCATCGGGGTGCTTGACTGGGAGCTGGCAACCGTCGGCGATCCGCTGATGGAACTGGGCGCCACGCTGGCCTACTGGGCGCAGGCCGACGACGATCCACCGTTTCTGCAGTTCCGCCGCCAGCCCACGCACCTGCCGGGTATGTTGTCCCGGGATCAGCTAAGCGCACGCTATTTGGCGCAGACCGGTCTCGGCGCGGCGGATTTCGTGTTCTATGAAGTCTACGGCCTGTTTCGTCTGGCCGGCATTGCGCAGCAAATCTACTACCGCTATCACCACGGCCAGACGCGCAACCCGGCGTTTGCTGCGTTCGGGCCGGCAGTCAACTACCTGGAACAGCGCTGCCTTGGCATCATCGCCTAAGAAAACCGGGCGAAAACCCGGTTTTCGGTGAGTCCGTGCTTCTAGCGCCGGTCGATCGGCGGTACGTCCCGCGGTTCGGGGCCAGTGTAGTCGGCCGTCGGGCGAATAATCCGGTTGTTGGCCCGCTGCTCAAAGCAGTGCGCCGCCCAGCCGGTAATCCGGGACATCACGAAAATCGGCGTAAACAGCTTGGTCGGTATGCCCATGAAGTGGTACGCACTGGCGTGAAAGAAGTCGGCATTCGCAAACAGATTCTTCTCTTCTTTCATCACCCGCTCGACCGTGTCGGACACCGGGAACAGCACGCTGTCGCCGACATCGTCCGCCAATTGCCGCGACCACTCCTTGATAATGGCGTTACGCGGATCGCGTACCCGGTAGACCGCGTGGCCGAAGCCCATGATTTTTTCCTTGGCGGCCAGCATGCGCTTCACTTCCCGCTCCGCTTCTTCGGCGGAGGAAAATTTCTCGATCATGTCCATGGCCGCCTCGTTCGCGCCGCCGTGCAACGGCCCGCGCAGCGAACCGATCGCGCCGGTCACGCAGGAATGCAGGTCGGTCAGCGTCGAGGCTGCTACCCGGGCGGTGAAGGTGGACGCGTTGAATTCGTGCTCGGCGTACAGAATCAGCGATACATCCATGACTTTGGCATGCAGATCGCGCGGTGTCTTACCGCCCAGCATATGCAGGAAATGCGCACCGATGGCGTCGTCGTCGGTCTCGGTTTCCACACGGACCCCATCGTGGCTGTAGCGGTACCAGTACGCGACGATGGACGGGAAAACGGCCAGCAGGCGGTCGGCGATATCCGACTGATTGGCAAAATCGTCTTCCGGTTCCACATTGCCGAGGAACGAGCAGCCGGTACGCATCACGTCCATCGGATGAGCCGATGCCGGAATCCGTTCCAATACGTCTTTTAGCGCCTGCGGCAGGCCGCGCAGCGATTTCAGCCTGGCGGTGTAGGCATCCAGCTCCGCCTGGTTCGGCAATTCCCCCTTCAAAATCATATGGGCCACTTCATTGAAACTCGCGTTTTGCGCCAGATCGACCACGTCGTAACCGCGGTATTTCAGGCTGTTGCCTTCCGCGCCGACCGTGCAGATCGCCGTTTCGCCTGCCGACTGGCCACGCAGGCCCGCACCGGTATTCTTTTCTACCATTCCTTTTCTCCTTCTAACTAACTGTCGCCGCCGGCAAACAGCTCATCCAGTTTTTGCTCATAGCCGTGATAATCCAGGTAGTCATACAGCTCTTCCCGGGTCTGCATGATATCCAGTACATTTTTCTGGTGGCCGTCCCGGGCCAGCGTCTGGTAGACCGTCAGCGCGGCTTTGTTCATCGCGCGGTAAGCCGAACAGCAATACAACACGATATCGACGCCGGCATCGCCCAATTCCGCTGTGGTAAACAGCGGTGTGTGGCCGAACTCGGTGATATTGGCCAGGATCGGCACGCCGACCGCCCGTTTGAACGCCGTGTACTGATCCAGGCTGCGCATGGCTTCGGGAAAAATCATATCGGCCCCGGCTTCGACACAGGCCGCCGCGCGCTCCACCGCGGCCTCCATGCCTTCGACGGCCAGCGCGTCGGTACGCGCCATAATCACGAACTCATCATCGCCGCGCGCGTCCACCGCCGCCTTGATGCGGTCGACCATTTCCGCTTTCGGCACGATAGCCTTGCCGGGCCGGTGGCCGCAGCGTTTCTGTGCGACCTGGTCTTCGATATGCATCGCGGCCGCACCGAACTTGATCAGCGAACGCACCGTACGGGCAATATTGAAGGCACCGCCCCAGCCGGTATCGACATCCACCAGCAGCGGCAGATCGCAGACCTCGGTAATGCGGCGAATATCGGTTAACACGTCTTCCATGGAAGAAATGCCGAGGTCGGGCATACCGAGCGAATTAGCCGCAACCCCGCCACCCGACAAATAGATCGCCCGATGTCCGGCCCGCTCGGCCATGCGGGCGGTATAGGCATTGATCGTGCCGACCACCTGCAGCGGCGCATGCTCGGCGACGGCGTCTCTGAATTTCCGGCCCTGGGTAGCCATGGCTATCTCCTAAGCGATGCGGTGCCGCGTTTTCGGCTCACAACAGGTGCTCCACGGCGGCACGCTCTTCTCTGAGTTCCTGATCGGTGGCATCCATGCGCTCACGGCTGAACGCGTCGATATCCAGCCCCTGGACAATGCGGTAGGAACCGCCCTCACAGGTGCATGGGAATGAATAGATCACACCGGGTTCTATACCGTAGCTGCCGTCGGCCGGTACCGCCATGGATACCCAGTCGCCGTCCACGGTGCCCAGGGCCCAGCTTCGGATATGGTCGATCGCGGCCGATGCGGCCGATGCGGCGCTGGATGCGCCCCGTGCCTTGATGATGGCCGCGCCGCGCTGCTGCACGGTCGGAATAAACGTGTCTTTGTACCAATCCGCATCGACCAGACCGGCAGCCGCCTGCCCGTCGACATCGCAGTGGCCGATATCGGGGTACTGGGTCGAGGAATGGTTGCCCCAGATCAACATTTTGCGAATCCCGCCGTGATGCACGCCGGTTTTCTCAGCCAACTGGGCCAGCGCGCGGTTGTGATCCAGCCGGGTCATCGCGGTAAAGTTGCCCGGCTCCAAATCCGGCGCATTCGCCTGCGCAATCAGCGCATTGGTATTGGCCGGGTTGCCGACCACCAGCACCTTGACATTGCGGTTCGCATGGTCGTTGAGCGCTTTGCCCTGCGGGCCGAATATCTTGCCGTTCTCGGCCAGCAGATCGGCGCGCTCCATGCCGGGACCACGTGGCTTGGCGCCGACCAGCAGCGCGTAGTCCGCACCGTCAAACGCCTCGTTCGCATCATCGGTCGCAACCACACCGCGCAGCAGCGGAAAGGCCGCGTCGTTGAGTTCCATCACAACCCCGTTCAGTGCACCCAGGGCCGGAGTAATTTCCAGCAACTGCAAAATCACCGGTTGATCCGGACCCAGCATGTCGCCGGCGGCAATACGAAAACAGAGTTGATAACCAATTTGACCGGCAGCACCGGTAATGGCAACGCGAACGGGTTGCTTCATGAAATTCTCCTGATATATCACGTTCGGTATGGCCCGGGGACGTTCCTGCGCATGGCCAAGTAGCGGAATCAAACTGTGATATTGTACCGTATTTACGGGTCCCCTAGGCGCCCACCGGGGTCCGCCGGTCCGTGCCGGCCAACTTGGTTACTAAGCATATGGAAATATTCGTTTTAAGGAGCGCATCATGTCCCCCAAGCACTTTGCCGCCTGCCGGTTTGCGCTGGCCCTATCCGCACTGACCCTGTCCGCGCTGACGCTAACGGATTCGGCATTGGCCGCTGACCGCATCACCGGAAAACCGTTTGCGACCCGCTCAGAGGTCATCGCGCAAAACGGCATGGTCGCGACCAGCCATCCGCTGGCTACCCAAGTCGGTCTGGATATCCTGAAGCAAGGCGGCAACGCGGTGGATGCAGCCATTGCGGCCAATGCCATGCTCGGCCTGGTCGAGCCTACCGGCAACGGCATCGGCGGCGATCTGTTTGCGATCGTATGGGATGCCGAGAGCCGGCAGCTCTACGGATTGAATGCCAGCGGCCGTTCGCCGCAGTCGCTGACCCGGGACTGGTTTATCGAAAACGGCTATCAATCCATTCCGTCGCACGGCCCGCTGCCGGTGTCGGTGCCGGGTGCGGTTGACGGCTGGTTCGAACTGCACGGCCGTTTCGGCAGCCTGCCGATGCCGGCCCTGCTCACACCAACCATTCGCTATGCGCGCGAAGGGCACCCGGTTGCGGAATTGATCTCCTATTACTGGAACCGCAGCGTACCGCTGCTCTCGAAATGGCCGGGATTTAGCGAACAGTTTACCGTTGATGGGCGCGGGCCGGCCAAAGGGGAAATCTGGAAAAATCCGAACCTGGCCGATACGCTGGAAAAAATCGCGGCCGGCGGGCGCGATGCCTTTTATAAAGGCGCTATCGCACGCACCATTGCCGACTTCATGCAGAAAAACGGCGGCTTTATCAGCTATCAGGATTTGGCGTCTCACCGCAGCGAATGGGTACGACCCGAATCGACCAATTATCGCGGCTACGATGTCTGGGAACTGCCGCCAAACGGCCAGGGTATCGCCGCGCTGCAGATACTGAATATTCTCGAGGCCTACGATCTGGCCGGCTATGGGTTCGGCTCGGTGGAACACCTGCATTTATTTTTGGAAGCGAAGAAACTGGCCTTTGAAGACCGGGCAAAGTTCTATGCCGACCCGGCATTCAATGAGATTCCGGTGGACTGGCTGATTTCCAAAGACTACGCGGCTTCCCGGCGCGAACTCATCAATATGGACCGCGCCGCTCGCCAATATCCGGCAGGCGATCCGAAGCAACTGCGCGACGGCGACACTATTTATCTGGCCACTGCCGACAAGGCCGGCAATATGGTCTCGCTGATCCAATCCAACTATCGCGGTATGGGTTCGGGTATGGCGCCGCCCGGACTGGGCTTTATTCTGCAGGATCGGGGCGAGCTGTTTACCCTGCAGGCGGACCATTTCAACGCGTACGAACCCGGCAAGCGTCCGTTCCACACCATCATTCCGGCATTTATCACCAAGGACGGCAAGCCGTGGATATCGTTCGGCCTGATGGGCGGCGGCATGCAGCCGCAGGGCCATGCCCAGATCGTGATGAATCTGATCGATTTCGATATGAATCTGCAGGAAGCCGGCGACGCGCCGCGCATTCACCACACTGGCTCGAGCGAGCCTACCGGTGAGCAAATGAACGATGGCGGCATCGTCAATCTGGAAACCGGCTTCGATTACGAAGTGATCCGGTCGCTGATGGGCAAAGGACATAAAATCGCCTACGCGCGAGGCCCGTACGGCGGCTATCAGGCCATTATGCGCGACCCGGAAAGCGGGGTTTATTACGGAGCGTCGGAATCGCGCAAAGACGGCCACGCGGCCGGCTACTGACACCGTGCCGCCGACTCGGCGTAGAAAAACGGCTCAGTCGAACACCGCCGCTCTCGAGGCGCTGCCCAACCTGGGTCCGAAATCCGCTCAGTGGCTGAAACGCGCAGGCATCACAACGCCGTCCGCGTTGTGCCGGCTCGGCGCGCTGGAAGCGTACCGGCGCACTCTGGCTGCCGGTGCATCGCCCAATTTGAACTTGCTCTGGGCGCTGTATGGCGCGGTACACGGGATGGACTGGCGGAATATTCCGGATATAGAACGCAGCCGGTTGATTTTCGAATTGGAGGGGATAAGGCTCTGACCGGGCCGGCTTTCAGCCGGCCGCTTTCTTCGGCAGCGCGAACGCGATCAGACCGCCGAGCAGCGCGATACCCGACTGCCACAGCGGCATCTTGGCATACACTGCCGCCAGGCGGTGCGCCAACTGGATTTCTGTCGGCGAGCCTCGAAAACTCTGCCACAGCATCATCACCGCAAACATGCACACTGCCATCGTTGCGGTCAGCAACACCCAGTCGCGCCGAGGCTCTTCTTCGATCACGATGTTGTTCAGCACCCAGAGAACCGCATATGGCACACAGGTCCACGCGATAAAGCCGACCGCGGTTTTCCACCAGTCAAGCGACGCCGGCTGTCCTTTCAGAACCATCAGACCCATTGTCAGGATGAAGAATGCGAAAAGCAGAAAATTGGTTAGTCGATGCATGTCGGTCTCCCTGTCGCGCCTTGAATGGTAGTGAAAATGACCGCCGGCGGCCAGTCCGATTTGTAACAACTGGTGGCGGCCCCGCTTGCAGCCGCCTCGAATACCGTGTACGGTGCGCGCGCCTTCGCACCGGATAGCACTCATAAGGAGTCTCGCGCCCGCTCCGGCGGGTCGCTTACGGCTCCCTGGTTGGCTTCCGCAGCAAATCGACAGGCCGGAATTTCTGAACGGATGATAGAAAACGTACGCAACATCGCCATTATCGCCCATGTCGACCACGGTAAAACCACCCTGGTCGACCAGCTATTGCGCCAGTCCGGAACCCTGGACGAACGCGCCGCGATGCCGGAGCGGGTGATGGACTCCAACGACCTGGAACGCGAACGCGGCATTACCATACTGTCCAAAAATACCGCGATTCGCTGGCGCGACTACCGGATCAATATCGTCGACACCCCGGGCCACGCCGACTTCGGTGGCGAGGTCGAACGGGTGTTGAGCATGGTCGACTGCGTGCTGCTGCTGGTCGATGCGGTGGAAGGGCCGATGCCGCAGACCCGTTTCGTGACCCAGAAGGCTTTCGAACTCGGCTTCAAGCCCATCGTGGTGATTAATAAAATAGACCGAGACGGCGCGCGGCCAGGCTGGGTGCTGGATCAGACCTTCGACCTGTTCGATCAACTGGGCGCCAGCGATGAGCAACTGGATTTCCCGGTAGTCTATGCATCAGCCATCAGAGGCTATGCCAGCCACGACGATACCGCCAGAAGCGGCGATATGGCGCCGCTGTTTCAGACCATCGTCGATCAGGTCAGCCCGCCGCAGGTCGATTCGAACGGCCCGTTTCAAATGCGCATCTCATCGCTGGACTACAATAGCTATGTCGGCGTGATCGGTATCGGTCGCGTGCAGCGGGGCCAGATCACGAGCAACATGCCGGTGACGGTAATCGACCGCGCCGGCGAGCAGCGGCGCGCCCGGGTATTGCAGGTGTTCGGTTTTCACGGGCTGGATCGGGTCGAGGTGGAACGCGCCCAGGCAGGCGACATTATCGCCGTCACCGGTGTCGAAGACCTCGGCATATCGCATACCATTTGCGATCGCGAGCAGCCCGAGCCGCTGCCAGTGCTGACGGTCGACGAACCGACCATCAGCATGCAGTTCTGCGTCAACAACTCGCCGTTTGCCGGGCGCGAGGGCAAATACCTGACCAGCCGGCAGTTGCGTGAACGCCTGCTGCGTGAAGCCAGCCACAATGTCGCGCTGCGAGTGGAAGACACCGAGGACCCGGACAAGCTGAAAATATCCGGCCGCGGCGAACTGCATCTGTCGGTGCTGATCGAAACCATGCGCCGGGAAGGCTATGAGCTGGCCGTATCGCGCCCGGAAGTTATCCTGCACGAACAGCCCGACGGATCCAGAGAAGAGCCGTGGGAGCAATTGGTCGTCGACTTGGAAGAACAGTACCAGGGGGCGGTAATGGAGCGGCTGGGCCAGCGCAAAGGCACTTTGACGCACATGCACCCGGACGGCAAAGGCAGAGTGCGGCTGGACTACGATATTCCGGCTCGCGGGTTGATCGGTTTTCAAAATGAATTCCGCACCCTGACCGCCGGCACCGGGTTGATGCACCATGTGTTCGACCGCTACGGGCCGTACCAGGCCGGCGCGATCGCCGCCCGCAAAAATGGCGTACTGATCTCCAAGGGCACCGGCAAGGCCCTGCCCTATGCGCTGTTCAATCTGCAGGAACGCGGCCGCCTGGTCATCAATGCCGGCGAGGAAGTTTATGAAGGCCAGATCATCGGCATCCATTCGCGTAATAACGACCTGACGGTCAACCCGCTGAAAGCCAAGCAACTGACCAATATTCGGGCAGCCGGCAAGGACGACAATGTGCTGCTCGCCGCGCCGCTGCTGATGTCCCTGGAACAGGCACTGGAATTTATCGCCGATGACGAACTGGTCGAAGTCACGCCGGCCGCGATACGGTTGCGCAAAAAGCATTTGAAAGAGCACGAACGAAAACGTGCGGGCCGGGAGGTCGCCGGCTGACCAGGCATACCGACGCCCGATCAGGCCCGTTCACCTCATACCGGTTTGGCCGCCGCCGATATCCCCGATAGAGCCGCAGGCGACCCGCCGGAGCGGGCGCCGTGAAAGCACGGCTTCTTGCGCGTTGCGCAAACCGCCATACTTCCCCTGGCTTGCTCTCCCGGTGGCGTGAGCGAGCAATGCGGGCGAGACCAGAGGGGCCGCGCGTTAGTTGCTCGTTGTAGCGCCGACTGGACAGCCTGGCGGTTTTGCCAGCCGCAAAGAAGCCGGCCAGCAGGCATCGTCAAGCGCATCTGACTCCACCTGCACGCGCTTAACGGTTCCGCCAGAAGGCTTCTTCGCCATAGCGAAACCGCCGTCTGACTCCACCTGCGCTCGAAAGAAGCGGACGCGAGATTCCTTTATAATCAAGCGAGCCGCAGGCGACCCGCCGGAGCGGGCGCCGTGAAGCATGGCTTCTTGCGCGTTGCGCAAACCGCCAGACTTCCCCTGGCTTGCTCTCCCGGTGGGGT
>JANQPM010000076.1 GCA_028289465.1 Lysobacterales bacterium
ACCCCACCGGGAGAGCAAGCCAGGGGAAGTCTGGCGGTTTGCGCAACGCGCAAGAAGCCATGCTTCACGGCGCCCGCTCCGGCGGGTCGCCTGCGGCTCCCCGGAAAACTTATATAAGGGGGCAGTATCTAATTATTTGCCGATCCTCGAGCCCGGCGGTATGACCCCGGTCAGTTCACACCGGCTTCACAGCACGTTGATGTTTCGTTGACTAACGCTCCACGGTTTGTTCACACCACCGGCCGTAAACTGTGCCCCGTGTCCCCACACTGTTTTGAAACAAGGAGATAAGTATGTTCCGTCATTTAGTCAAAGCGCTGGTCATCGCAGTGATCGCGCCGGTCGCACTGGCCGGTCACTCCCAGAAGAAAGATATCGTGGATACCGCTGTCGAGGCCGGCAGTTTCTCCACCCTGGTCACCGCGGTCAAGGCGGCCGGTCTGGTCGATACCCTGAAGGGCGACGGTCCGTTTACCGTTTTTGCGCCAACCGACGAAGCTTTTGCCGAACTGCCGGCCGATACCTTGGAAGCCCTGCTCGCCGACCCGGCAGCGCTGACCAAGGTGCTGACCTATCATGTGGTGCCGGGCAAAGTGCTGGCCGCCGATGTGGTGCAACTGAGCTCGGCGGCAACTGTCCAGGGCCAGCGCATCGACATCAATACCAGCCGCGGCGTCAAAGTCGACAATGCGAATGTGATCAAAACCGATATTCTGACCAGCAATGGTGTAATCCATGTGATCGACCAGGTCATTTTACCGGACTGAACCCCCAGAAGGTCTGCTTGTAGGTAGACCTTTGGCCCGGGCCGCTTGCCGGCTCGGGTTTTTTATATCAGCTCGTAAAGAATACGCGCTTGTAAAAACGCGGACCGAAAAACCCGGCAGGACTCACCCGCCGGTTAAACGTTTAGTCACCGGTGGCGCCTACACCGCTTCAGTCGGATTTCTTGTTATTTTGCAGCTCGGCATTGCCGGCGATGGCCGGTGCCGAGGGACAGGTAATCGCGCAGTCCGATAGGGAACCCTTGCAGCTTCGAGTACCGTTGGCGAAAGCGCACTGCGCAATCACCGCGTCCGGCCCGACCGACATGGTGTTACCCGACGAACCGTTACTGTAGCCGCAGTATATACTCCAGTAGCCATTGGTCTCGGCAATATTGCCACCGGCAAAAGGCAGACCGGTCAGGCCGCAGTTGTTGTACCCGCCGAACGCAATACCGTCCGATGTCGCGCTGTAGGCGCAGTTGATCGAACTCGGAATCGAATGTTGCTGAATGCTGTCCGGTGCCGGACACTGAAAAGTGACATCGCCCAGTGCCGAACCACAAATCACGGAAAGAAAAACCACAATTGGTGTTTTCATCGTTAGCCCCCTTAGTGATGCGAAAGTAATGCAAAGACGACAGCAAGGCGTCAGGCATAGCCGTCTGGAAAACCCTTTTCGCCGAACAAAGGTGTCTTGCGCCCGCTCCGGCGGGTCGCCTGCAGCTCCCCTGTAGTTAGAGTATAGGTAACGCCTGCTGGAAAGCAATGAGGCCGCGGACGACTTCCGGGTCACAGCCGCCGGGCCGGCCATTGCGCTTAGGCTATAATTCCAGGGATTCCTTACGCCACCAAAAATCCATTGACATCATGCTCTGGTTCCTGATTCTTGTTATTGCCGCCCTATTGATCTGGGGCATCATGGCCTTCAACCGGCTGGTCGCGCAGCGAAATACGGTCTTCGAGGCCTGGGCCGGCATCGACGTGCAACTGACCCGGCGCTATGACTTGGTGCCGTCGCTGGTCGAAACGGTTCGTGGCTATCGCTCCTACGAGTCGGATGTGTTGAAGGAAATCACCGAACTGCGGACCAGCGCGGACAGCTCGGCCGCGCGCCGATCCGCTTTGGAGACCCGGCTGAGCGACCGGATTGTGAAGCTCTTCGCACTGGCCGAAGATTATCCGGATCTGAAGGCGGACGAGAACTTCCAGCAGTTGCACCAGTCGCTCGTTGATATTGAAGACGATCTGCAATATGCACGGCGTTACTACAACGGTGCGGTCAGAGACAACAACAACCTAGTCGAAGGTTTTCCAAGCCTGATCGTTGCCCGGCTGTTCGGTTTTGGCAGCCGGGAGTTTTTCGAAATCGATGTCGCCAGCAAGCGCACAACACCGATGGTTCAGCTATGACTATGCGTGCGCTGTTGTTGATACTCGTGTTTTCGCCACTGGCGGCGGAAGAACGGATTCATGACTATCAGGTCGATATTCGAGTACAGCCGGACAGCACCATGTCGGTGACCGAGCGCATTACCGTCACGGCCGAAGGCCGCGCGATTCGGCGCGGTATTTATCGGGATTTCCCGACCCGCTACCATGACCGGCTCGGCAACCGCTACCGCGTAGGTTTCCAGGTGGAATCGATCGAGCGCGACGGGCGGGCCGAGCCGTATCGTCTGGAAAGCACTCCCGACGGACAGCGGGTCTACATCGGCAATGCCAGTCGTTTCCTGCCCGAAGGCCGGTATACCTATACGATTGAATACCGCACCGACCGGCAGCTCGGTTATTTCGAACAGCATGACGAACTGTACTGGAACGCAATCGGTACCCAATGGAATTTCGCGATTGACAATGCGGTTATTCGGCTGCAACTGCCACCAGGTATACCGGCCGGCGATATCGCGGCCGAATCCTATAGCGGTGCCAGGGGTTCATCAACCTCGTTTGTCACTCAGCAAGTTCTCGACGACGGCAGCATTCGCTATCAGTCGCAGCGCGCGCTGGCCGCCCGGGAAGGCATCACCATCGTCGCCAGTTGGCCCAAAGGCTATGTTCAGGTACCGAGCACCCAGCAAAAAATACGCTGGCTGCTGCGGGACAACAAAGGCCTGCTGTTTGCGCTGATCAGCGTTCTGGGCCTGCTGGCCTATTACCTGTGGTTTTGGAACAAGGTCGGGCGCGACCCGAAGCCGGGCACGATCATTCCGCGCTTCGAACCGCCGGACGGTATCTCCCCGGCCGGCAGCCGGCATCTGGACAAGATGGGTTTCGACAAGAAGGCGCTGACGGCCGCGATTATCAGTCTGGCGGTCAAGGGTGCATTGCGCATCGATCAGAAAGACCGCAAGATCTTGAAAGACAAATACTGGCTGTATCGGGTTGCGGAAGGACCGAAAAAGCCGCTGACCGCCGGCGAAACCGCGGTGCTGAACGAATTGCTGCCTGGAGGCGCGGACGAACTCGAACTGGTCAACAGCAACCACAAAGCGCTGCAGGCAGCGGCCAAGGCGTTAAAAGCCCAATTAAAGCAGGAACAGCACGGCTTGCTGTTCAAGAACAATACCGGCTATTTGTTTCCGGCACTGGCGATCAGCGTCCTCGCCATGCTGGCGCTGATCGCATTGCAGCCGCCGGCCTATGTTTACCCGGTCTTCTTTGTCGTGGTCGCCGCACTGCATGTGATCTTCGTCTGGCTGCTGAAAGCACCGACGTTTAAAGGCCGGGAGGTGATGGACCAGGTCGAAGGCCTGAAGCGCTACCTGCAAACCGCCGAACAAGACCGTCTGAATCGAATGCGCTCACCGAAACTGACACCGGAAGTATTCGAGACTTTTCTGCCGTATGCCTACGCGTTAAATGTGGAAAACGACTGGAGCGAGGCGTTCAAAAAAGCGCTGCTGCAGGCCCTTGCGACACAGCAGGGAGCACAGCAAGCGTATCAGCCGCACTGGTATTCCGGCAGCGGATACGGCGGCACCGACTTTCTGGACAATCTCGGCAGCAATCTTTCCAGCGGGCTGGGCAGCGCGGTATCCAGCGCCAGCTCACCGCCGGGCAGCAGTTCCGGCAGCGGCGGTGGCGGATTTTCCGGTGGCGGCGGCGGTGGCGGTGGTGGCGGCGGCTGGTAAGGACCAGACCACCGGGAGCCGAATGCTATACCACTAAATCTGAGGAGACGTGCGATGCCAGCCATGTTGAGACACCTGGAATTTGCCGGCACTGCAGGGCCGGAACTGGTCGAGTTCTACCAGCAGTTGCTGGATATCGAGTTCCGGCAGGAAACCGTTTCAGGCCTGCCCTATTATCGTGCCGCGCTCGACCAGTCCGATGAAGCCACCATGGCCGTGCGCCATGAACCGGAAGGGTCGCCGGAAATTGTGCCGTATTTCCAGGTCGACGATCTGAATACGGCGATCGCCAGGGCCGAATCACTCGGCGGACGGCTGCGCATACCGGTGATTCCGATCCCCGAAGGCGCGTTCTGCCTGGTCGAAGACCCCGAAGGAAACCCGGTCGGGCTGTTATCGAGCTGACGCTGTTTCGGGGTTAAAACCGCCTTTCGAATGACCGAAAACGGTACCGGGCTTCGAATATCTTCTAATTCATTTAGTGCCAATTAAAATTGATACTAAATATGATATTCCAAAATAATGTTCAGTTTTATTATCATTAAATAAATTTTATTTATCGTCTGCTATAATGATCATTAATAACTTAAAGTCATATAATGATGTCTATATTGAACACTAAAACTAATAATGAACTGATGATGGAACTGGGCCGGCGCCTGCAGCGGCAACGTTTGCAGCAAAACCTGCGACAATCGGACCTGGCGCATCAAACCGGTCTGAGCCGCACCACCATCAGCATGGTCGAAGGCGGCCACGACCCGCGCCTTTCCAGTGTGATTAAAATCCTGCGTGCACTGAATCTGCTGCATGCACTGGATGCGTTTCTGCCCGATCCCGGCGTATCGCCGATGGCCCTGCTGAAGCTGAATAAACCGCAACGCCAGCGCGCGCGCCGCCGTGCGCCGGAATCAAGGTCTCAAGATTCCGATCCCGCTCCGGAAAGCCGTCGATCCTGAGCGAGCATGATCGCGGCAGCACAGGCTTCATCCCATAACTACGCACTGGCCGAAGTGCGCCTGTGGGACCGGCTGATCGGTGCTGTGGTCGAAGACCGCAACGGGCAGATTACGTTTGAGTACGATACGGCGTTCCGCCGCAGCGGCTTGGAAATCTCCCCGCTGCACCTGCCGCTGTCGCAAACCGGCCCGATCCAGTTCCCGGCACTCAGGCGCCTGGAGGCATTTGAAGGGCTGCCCGGCGTGCTCGCCGACGCGCTGCCGGACCGCTTCGGCAACGCCATTATTCAATCCTATTTCAGCCGCCGCGGCGAACCGGAGCGAGCCTTAAGCCCGGTACAGAAACTGCTCTATATCGGCAACCGCGCGATGGGTGCGCTGGAGTTCCGGCCGGCCCTGCATCTGCGCGAACGCCGGGCGGAACAGGAGTCGCTGGAAATCAGAAGCCTGGTCGAACAGGCACGCCGTCTGATCGAAGGCGATACCGACCAGGCAGTACGGGAAATCATGCGGGTCGGCGGTTCCGCCGGCGGCGCACGGCCCAAGGCCGTCATCCTGTGGAACCGTGAAGCCCGGCGGGTGCGCTCGGCTTTCGCCAAACCCGCAGCCGGCGATCAGCACTGGCTGATCAAATTCGACGGCGTCGGCGAGCTCGACCAGCCGGACCCGGCGCCGCAGCCGTATAACCGTATCGAATACGTATACTCCAGGATGGCCCGCCACTGCGGTATTCAAATGCCGGAAACCTTTTTACTGGAGGAGCGGCGACTCGGGCATTTCATGGCCCGCCGTTTCGACCGCGTCGATGGCCGGCGCCTGCATATGCACACCCTGGGCGGCATGACGCATACCGACTTCAATCATCCCGGCCTGTTCAGCTACGAAGGCTTTTTCCGCGCGATGCAGCAATTGCGGCTGGACTTTCCGGACCGGCTGGAAGGCTTTCGCCGCGCATTGTTCAACCTGATGACCGTAAACCAGGACGACCATGTGAAAAACCTGTCCTTTCTAATGGACCCGCACGGGCGCTGGCGGCTGGCGCCGGCATACGACCTGACCTATGCTGCCGGCGCAAACTTTACCCGCCGTCATCAAATGTCGTTCAACGGCAAACAGGACGGCTTTGACTGGCGGGACGTACAGCAAGTCGCCGACAACTATGGTTTTAAACGCCATGCACCGGCAATTGCCGATGCTATTCGTGACTCACTGAACCGCTGGCCGGACTGGGCCGCGGCGGCCGGCGTGCCGCAGGACCGTATCGGTTTTATCGCCGCCCGTTTCCGCTGGCTGAAGCCCTAGGCCCTAAACCATGATGCCCCGCTGCATGCTAAGCAGCATCGCCGCATAGTCTCGTTGAGCGCTAATCATATTGCGGAGCCGCAGGCGACCTGCCGGAGCGGGCGCCGTTAAGCACATCTGACCCCACCCGCACGCGCTTAACGGTTTCGTCAGAAGGCTTCTTCGCTATCGCGAAACCGCCGTCTGACTCCATCTGCGCTACGAGAAAGGGGGGTGCGAGATGCCTTTTAATGCCAACAGTAAAAGATGGCGCTACACTCGAAGCCATGACTTCACCGACCGACCTGGTTCGCCAGTACCGCGCGGCGCTGCCACTGGAAAAAGCCAGCACGCCGCCCAGCGCCTGGTATACCGATCCGCATATCGCGGCACTGGAACGCCAGGCGGTATTCGCCGGCCACTGGCAGCCGGTCGCACGCATGGATCAACTGCGCCGGCCGGGAGATTTCGTCACCGCCGACATCGCCGGCGAGCCGATAGTGGTAATTCGAGACGGGGGGATTCACGCATTTTACAACGTCTGCCGTCACCACGGCGCTCAAATCGCCGGCGGCAGCGGCTGCCTGGACCGCTTTCGCTGCCCGTACCACGGCTGGACTTATGCTCGCGACGGCCGGCTGATCGGCACACCGGCATTCGGCGACGCGGCGGATTTCGACCGCGACGAGCACGGTCTGCTGCCGGTTCGCAGCGCGCGCTGGCAAAACTGGGTCTGGATCAACCTGAACCCCAGTGCCGTCGATCTGCCGCAGGCCTTCGGCCGCTTCCATACCGCGCTGGATACTCTGAATCTGCAGGAGCTGCAATTTTTCGAGCAGCGCGAATATGAGCTGGACTGCAACTGGAAGGTCTTTATCGACAACTACCTGGATGGTGGCTACCACGTACCCCATATCCACAAAGGTCTGGGCAGCGTGCTGGACAACCGCGCCTATACGATCGAAGTGACCGACAGCCATTGCCTGCAATCCTGCCCGATCAGCGGCGCGGACAACGCCACCGGCGCTGTGCGCCAGGGCGAGATGGCCCACTATTACTGGCAGTACCCCAATATCATCGTCAACCACTACCAAGGCGTGATGGATACCAACTGGGTATTTCCGCTGGCTCCCGACCGCTGCCGGGTGATCTGCGATTTCTGGTTTTCGAACATCGGCGAGGACGCCCGTCCGTACAATACCCAAAGCATAGACATCGCCGATGAAATCCAGCGCGAAGACATGGCCATTTGCGCGGCCGTGCAGCGAGGCCTGAATTCCCGCGCCTACGACACCGGCCGCCTGTCACCGGCCCGCGAGGCCGGTGAATACCTGTTCCACCAACTGCTGTACCGCGACCTGCTGGCCGGCCTCTCCGCCTTCGGCTAGGCACACCACCCAAGCACTCCTTGCGTCATTGCGCCGCCGCGGTACAGCCCGAATGCACTGAGCCGGCGCCGATTCGCAATTTTCAGCTGTGGTCGTCATCACTACCGCATCTCATAGAAAGGTCCGAGCCTCTGATCTAAAAACAAGCGAAGTGCGATTAACCGGAATTGCACTGCAAAACCCGCAGGCTTGCACTATATTTATAGGGAGAAGTCGAAGGGGAACCCTATGAGTGTAGATATTCCATCCAATTTTGATCTGGATGTAGACGCCAATCTAAATGGCAACCTGAACACTAATGTCTCGGGTCTGCCAACAAATTTTGGTCTTTCTATCGATAGACTACCGAAAATCGAACTCGGCATTGACCCGGTTGAACTTAAACCAGTTGATCTCTCTTTGCGTTTAAAAGAATTCCCACCCCTCAGAATGCACTTACCGGCGAATTTTAAAATGGGCTTTTCCTTGCTCGGTGCGGAACTATTTGCTATCCGGCTCTGCGGCCAGGCGCAGGCGATTGCCGAGCCGTACACACCTAACCCTTGTGAGCAGCAGATGGTTCGGCATGATAGCGCTGGACTGGCAGCGGTGGCTTCCCGAAATCTGGCGGTCGTTTCGGAGCCTAAGGAATAACGCTTTATCACTATGGCCGGAAAGCAAAAAGCCGTATCTGCACTGAAGTTCATCGGAACGCCCAACCGCCTTTACTTCAATGGTGAACTGAAACCCGATCTTACTGGGCTGCAAATGCTGGAACCGACCGGGAAACTGAAAACCCTGGCAAACAATCAGCCGTTGCAGGCGCAGTTCCGCGGCAGCGAGGGGCAGGACTCATCTCAAGCCCGCTTGCGCTTGAACCGAACTACACCACCGGGGAACTACAAGGCCAGGCTTCGTTCGGGAAGGAAGAGTTATCCGGTCAATCTTACTGTGGAACCTTATTTGCGCCTCAAGTTCAGGCGCGCGGAAACTCTTTTTTCCGGAATTCCGGGGCGGGTAGCCCGGGCTCATATACAGGTATTTAACAAAGGCAATGTGGCATTTGAATTCCCGCATAATAACGTCTGTGGAATCTATGTAGAGAAAGGCGTTGAAACGGCATTTGCCAGCATGTACCGGCAATCCACCGAAGACGTTGACACGCTGCTGAAGCATTTTCTGTCGAAGCTGCGAGACGGACATGGAGGATTATTGAAGATTCGCACCTTGGGTGGTTCTGTACTGGTGGAGCCCGGCCACACAGAGAACATCCGCCTGAGTGCCCAGCTGCCTTCCAAACTTAAGGCGGGGCACTATTATCACGGAGTCTGGCGGCTCGAAAATGTACACCAGCGAATCAAAGTGTTTGCGGAGAACTCGAAAGGTGGGAAATGACGATGAAACAGAAATCTAGCAAAGCGTCAGACAACATGGATAAAATCGTTTCTGCACTGGGTGAAGTGGTAGACGCACAAATGGCCTTCGGGCAAAAGCTGCTGGAGTCTTTCACAGCGGGCTCTGGCGGCGTTGTCAAAGATATGTTAAATGCCGCTATCGGCCCTAAGACCGATAGTTGCTGCGACATCCCCGACCCTTGCTGGATGCCGCTGTCATTGGGTGAAATCCACTGCCACCTATGTCCGGGGGCCAGCGGCCAGGTCTGCCTGGTTATTACCAATCTAGATTTCAGAAAGCGCGACTTCACGATCCACGCAGCCGGCAAAGACGCCGCCCAGGTTTCTTTTTCCACTTCGCATATCAGCCTCGGGCCGAAAGAACGGCTGGGCGTGACAGCAACATTTAAAGCACCCACCGACAACCGGACATCGCACTGTTTTGGCCAATACGAAGCATTGATCTGGGTTCAGGGCTGCCGTAACCACTTCCTCAGGTGGACCGTGGATACGCATAGCAAATCGGGAAGCTGCTGCCACGAGATTTTCGTCAATGACCAACCGGACTACGAGCTCCACTGGTATGATCACTTCTACTTCGACCGCCCTTGCTTCGGGCCAAAGACGATCCATTTCAATAAAGACAAGAAAGGTTGATACACATGATTGAACGGCTTACTGAAGTTGTTAAGCACTCGGTGGATCTCAACCTGCGTTATTATTCGACGCTTTTTGATCTATCAAAAAACTATGTCCAGTCAATGGGTCAGTTAATGCGCTCCGGTTTATCAGATGGGCCGACCGCATCAACTCCACCGGCATCGGCAAACGTACCAACTCCGCCGCTGCTGCTCGCGGGAAAGCTGAACGAAGTGGCTAAAGGCGCTTTCTCGGTAACCAACCATCTGAAGCAACCAGTCACGATGAACGTGGCAACATCGGGTGAGGTAACAGAAGAACAGATAACGTTGAACCCCCGATCGAGGACTCTTGAGCCCGGTGAAATCTGCGTGGTGCAGGCCTCGGTGAAAATCAACAAGCAATTTGAAGCCGGTCGTTCCTACAGTGGCGCATTTTCCATACCAGGTCTATCAGCCGGCAACATTCCCTTTGTGGTTCAGCGCCTGCCCCGAGCGGCAAGCACCTGACCAGCCGACACCAACCGACTCGAAATGTCATATCAGGCCTCACCATTTGCACAGGGCGTGCTGGTGCAGATGATGCATGCATACTCCGCCTATGTCTTCAGCCCCTATCGAATAGCCAAAGAGCTCGGCCTTGTGACACCGAACATCAGCGGCCAGCCGCCGAAGCCGAATCCACGCAAGGGACTTGGCAAATACTTCTCCCAGCACTACAAAAGACCGCTGATGATGACCCAGGCAAGCCAGCACGATCATCTGGTGGAGGAATTCGACCGCATGGGGGAAATATACGACGCCTATGTTCGTCCGTTTTCAACACCGCTAATGGATGAAGCCGTCCACGCGCTGGAGCCTTATATAGACCGCCGCTTCCGGATAATGGATGCCGGCTGCGGCTGTGGACGGGAGGTCTGCCGGATGTCTCGGCTGGTACCGGAAGGAGAGGTCGTCGGTATAGATCTGGCGGCCGGCATGGTCAATGCCGCTCAACGAGCCGCCCATGCCAAGGGGTTTGACAACACTGCATTCGTACAGTCGGATGTGGGCCAGCTGCCGACAGAATTCAATGGCAAATTCGACATGGTATACAGTTCCCTTGCCCACCATCACTATCCAAATCCGGGTGCCGCAACCCAGGCGATTTTCAATTGTCTGAGGCCGGGCGGTATCTATGCCGTGATAGATGCCGGACCGGAATGGTTTGTTAAATCCAGCTCTCCCATCGCCGCCTGGTCCGATCCTGGCTGGATCGGCTTTCATACCCCAAAGCAATTCACTGATCTGTTTTCAAATGCTGGCTTTGAGCAGTGTGGCTGGATAGGTTTGGTGCCCGGCTTTGGTATTGCTATAGCGCAGAAGCCGGACAGCTAGATTCCCGTTGAACAAACGGCATGCGGTCTTTACTTCAGCAGATCAAGCCGCTTTAACAGTTTATACTCCCGAGCGGCGGTTCGTTCCCGAGGCCGTCGCTGCCGCAGATAAGTTTGGACGCCGTTAAACGGCGGCAGACAAGGGTCGCGACGATAGTCGTTGCCTAAATCCTGCAATGCGGCGGTGCGGGCGGAAGCGTCCATCAGAATTTCAATCGCCTGACCCATGATGACAATATCTTCTGCAAGTCCGATCATATCCAGGGCGCCCAGGTGAATGGCTTCCGACAGATCCTGATAGCCGTTCATTAGCGCCAATACGGTTTGTCTGGTCGTCACGCCTCTGGCGACAGGGTCGTCCGACGTAAAATCCGCATTTCGCCCAGTGGCAAGAAATTCGCCTGCCCGAAACTGAATCAGTATAGCTTCGCGATCAACCACAATGCAGGCACATCGGTCTCCCACCAACCGCCGCAGCGCCCGATAGGCGTCCGTATCCGCCTCCCGCAAACGGGAGATAAGCTGAACCAGATAGTCTTGAAGACTTCGACAGGGGGGCAGACTTTTGGATGCGGCGTTATTCGACATATTCAAAAACACCCAGTCCATGGTGATCAAGCTCCACCTGCTCCAGCTTGCCGCGCAAGGTGAATTCGCCGCATAACTCATGAATAAAGCCATATCCCTGGCGCATGGGTTCGGCCAGTATGAGCTGAATGGCGGATTCCATTGAAAACTCCAGTCGAAACCAGTCGAACCCGCTTTTGACTTCGATGGAAACCCGCCTGTGCAGCAGTGGGCTGGACCGGTCTTTATGCAGGCTTGCCATAACGCCGGGAATGCGTCGATCAAGTCTGGCTACTTCACGTTCACGCTCAACAGTAATGTGATCGCCGACGAACTGCCTGGCCCTGCCGCCGGCAATGACATAGAGATGCGGCAGGCCGAAAATACTGTGATCACTATTGGTCACGACGGAAAAGACCACGGTAGGTCCACTGTCTCCGGCAGTGAACACTCCCCACTCCCACCCACAGTCGTCACCCCAAAACCAACGTCCCCAGTTATGGTCGTGGTATACGGTAGTCGAATCCAGAGAACTGTCTTGCCGGAAACGTCGTAGGCGGCCCTTCGCTTTCAGAACGGGAACCGCGGACCAGGCAATCCAACCTGAGCCAAATGGCATCGGAGTCTGCATGCGGAAAGGTGACGACAACGGCTTGGCTTCCAGTCGAACGGTCAGTTCATCTACCGGCATATCAACCGAAGCGCTGAGTACCTCTTGACTATGCGCAATGCCAATGGCGGTTTGCGGCAGCATGATGCCGTACTGGTCCAGCGCGATGTCTGAGAAGCGGTTCTCGTGAACATTACCCAGCCAACCGTTTTCAGGATCAAACACCAAGCCCGTTGCGACCGCCTGTGAATTCTCCCCACCCCATTGGCCGTGCAGGGACGTATTAATCAGGCCGATGCGTCGGTTTTCGTGATCAAAAAAATTGGCGTGATACCATTCTTTGTATGCATTCCCCAGTGGATCGGATAAGGCCGGCGGCTGCAGCGGATCGAAAACACTCACCGCAGTATCGCGTCGCCGTCACGAATACCCGAATGCTGTTCGACGGTATTCGTATCTTCCTGGTGGCCTTCCGCCAGCACTTCGATGGAACGTGTCAGCTCTCTTGAATAAACCAGTAAACCGAGCAGGCAGTCGAGAAAATTTGCGTCTTCCCGTTTCGGCTGATGGCCTGCATAACGCGATTCCGGCGGTAACGGCACGGCTGACATCGCTTCTTGCAGGTCTTCCGCCAAAAGCAAAGCCAAATCGTTTCTAATATGGTCCAGTACCGGACTGGGGGGCAGGCCGCGAGCCCAGTCAGCGATCCGCAGAGATTCCCAGATCAACTCACCATTCTTAGTGATGCCGGCTTTGTCAAAAGCGCGTAGAAACCTTCGCCCTTCAACCGTACCGCGAAACTCGCGGCCCGCTTCACTGAGCCCGGCGATAATGGAACCGATCACGCTGACGCCAGAGGTATAGTGCAGTGTCACCAGGCGCATTGCCAGCGACGATAGTAACGTCGCGGTAGTTCGCCCGGCTTCTTCCGGCAAATCGACCAAACGGATCACAGTGGGAGAACTTTGCACCATATCCGTTATCCTCTAGCGATTGGAGCGCCGGCGGCCGGCACGCTTCTTGGTAAGTTTTTTTGCCGTCTTCTTCCCGGCCCTTTTTCTGGCCACTTTCTTCTTGGCCTTTTTCGCCGTATTGGCCGAACGTTTAGCGGCGGTGCGAATAGCCACATGAACAGGAATTGCACCGTCTTTATATCCGTATAGCAGACAGGCGCCTTGATAGTTTCCCGTCGAAATATCTTTCGGCACAACCAGCTCAATGGTAAAAAGACAGCGCCCGTCGGCCGGCAGCAGTTTGAAAGAAGGTGAGATTTTAGCTTCGGCAAACCAGGTGGTTCCGGAAGCATCGACCAGTGGACTGAGCATTGGCGTAATCAGACAGTGAACCCGTTGCCGGTTACTGGCCTCGAACTGCAACACCGCGCGCTCCCCGGGGCAGGCGGAAACACTGACCGCGTGCTCGGTTTTCGGCACTACCAGAGTACCCGGCACAACCGGCCCCACCATACCCTGTAGCTGACGCAGGTAGTTGAGGGTTTCTTCAGCTAGTTTTTGCTGAAAATTACTTTGCAGGCGCAGCAACTCTTCGAATGGGCCTGAAGCGCCGGCTGGCTTATCCGTCATGTATCCCCCTGATTTAACTTACTTATTTCAGTCGCTCTACCATATAGTTTAGCACCTCGCGGATAAACTCGCGACCGGCGTTGTGCTGCATAAATGTCGCCAGTTTCGGTTCCAGTGCAATCGCCCGGTCGGCGAATTTCCGGGCAATTTTTTGACCGTATTCAATCGATCCGTGGTTCAAAATCTCCCGGTGCAGCCATTTGATATCCTTGGCGGTTTTCTCCCGGCGGGGAAACCGCAGGATATTCAATGCGCGATCCCGCTTGGCGACGGATGCGCTACGAAGGAAATGCAACAGCATGATCGTGCGTTTGCCTTCATAGAGGTCACCGCTGATCTCCTTCCCATACAGAACCTCATCCGCAGTCAGGTTCAAAAGATCGTCTTGAATCTGAAACGCAACGCCGGTGGCAAAACCTAGTTCCAGGGTGTCTTGCAGATAGTCATCCAGACTACCGCTATGCTTCACCGCACTGCCGCAGATAATGCCGATCCGCATCGGTGCGATAGTGGTATACCAGCAAGTCTTCTTGTAGACCATGTTGATATAGTCCTGGTCACCCAGGTCAAAACAGCCGGTGCGTATCCAATCCAGATCCATGGCCTGACCCTCAACAGACTCGCGGCTCATACGCTCGAACTCCCGCAGAATCTGCAAGGCTTTTCGAACACCGAGTTTCTCCACGTTCTGCAGCAGCAGCGAAATGGCCAGTACATTGGTTGCATCGCCGACATTGATGGCTATCGGCACTCCCAGTTGCCGGAACAACGTCTGTTCTCCACGCCGGAAATCCGACACATCCTGAACATCGTCATGATTTATCGCCGCGTTGTGAAACAACTCCAGGGCAGCTGCTGAGGTGATGGCCTGGTAGGTCTTACCGCCCATGGCTGTGCAAGTGGATATCAGGATAGCGGGCCGCAGGCTCTTGCCCTCACGAAACGGATATACCGCCAGATGATCATACAACGGTCCATAGCCGGTTTCTTTGCAGGCAGCGAATAGCCGGCGGAATTCTGCTTCAACAAGAAGCCGCGACTCTTCCAGCACCTGAGATACGAACGATTGACTTCGAGACACGCGCCCCCCGACTTCAAGCCCACAACACTAAGTGTAGCCGCGATACAGAACCGCTTAAAGCCGTTAGCGCGAATTCGAGAAGCCGGAGCGTTCTTACTCTTGCGGAACGAAAGAATGAAACACTGGATAATTTACGGGGTTGGAGCTCTTTGTAGAGAAAAGCTCTTAGGCTCCTGGTGCCTGTTTCGGCAACCCGCCCAGTGCCTGCGGAAAACAGATATGCTCGCCATGCATATCGTTCGAGCCCTGCGGCTCCAGACCGTTTTGATGCGCGTGCTTAGCGTACGTATCGGCATCGTCGACCACCAGTTGCAGCATGGCATAGGCATGCATGCCCGGGCCTTCCAGCCACGCGTCGATCCAGCTGTCGCCGGCCCGCGAGGCCGGTGAGTACCTGTTCCACCAACTGCTATACCGCGACCTGCTGGCCGGCCTCTCCGCTTCTCAGTAAGAACACGCCATTGCTTTGAGAACCGCGCTTCACTGCAACGCTCCCGGCTGGCCGGATTCACCGAACCAACGCCTGAAAGAAACCATAAATTATTGTTTATTATTGGTTTTCTCTAAATTTCTATGTTTGGTCGGATACAGCGCCGAATGTGTCCTATGCGGCACCGCCGCACGGCAACACGCGAGGCGAGGAATGTTCCTTTTCCGCGGACGAAGCCATCAAGGGGGTCATGGGAACGCCGGAAGACTGCAATGTGAATACCGTCGGCTCCGCACCGGGTATCAATTCCTATCTGACCAGCCGGACCACTGTGCTGTGCGAGAGCAGAGACTAGTTTTGTACAAATGTACAATTTTTGCTAGTCTTACAGTACGCGCTAAAAACCGAAGTAGGAACCACTCATGTATCACTTCCTTTCAAGAGGCTCTAATAAGCGATCGAAACCCATCGGAAAGCTGGCGCTGGGCATGGTCGTCCTGACCGCGCTCGGCCACCTGACCCCGGGCATAGCCAAAGACGATGAAACCGCCGTTCCGGCCGGCGCGAAAACCGCGCGAAGTGCGGCGGCCGCCAACGTCACGATATCGCTGGACAACGACGTCCATATTCGCGACCAACTGGCAGATTATTTCAGTCAGCTCAACGCCAACCATGTGCCGACGAAGATCCTGCTGGAAAAAGGCGCGGTACTGTTCGGCGATTTGATCAAGGCCAATGACGGACAGCCCGGCAGTCCGCCGGCCGGCCCGACCCTGAAAGGCAGCGCGCCGATTGCGATCGGCGGCAGCACTTCTGCCGGCGCGCTGAATTACGGGTCTTTTTTCGAGGCGCTGAACGACCTGGAACATGCCACACTGTTCGACACAAGCCTGTGGCCCGGCAAGGACGCCATCAAGGCGGATTCCCAGTATCTTCAGGAACAGTCCGGAATTGTCCCGCTGGTGCTCGCGACCATCGAATACAACTCGATTCCGGAAGACGAACTGGGTCCGGATAATCAAAGCGGCGCATATTATCAGCCCGAGAGCCCCGGCCCGGTCGGCGACACTCGCTTGTTCGTCGGCAGTGTGCTCGGCACACCGGTCGTCTATGGACCGAACCCGACCTTCATCTTTACCGAAAAGCTGTTTGTCAACAACACCGGCCGGAAAATCGCCGATCTGGTGCTGACCGTCCGCGGCAAAAAGCAAACCACGACCTATAAGATTCAGCCCGGCCTGCCGTTTACGGTCAACCTGGCGAACCCGTCGATAAGGGTAGAGAACAGCTATACCCTGAACTTTACGATGGATGGCAAGAAATACGAAACGGACAGCGTATTCACCTACACCGGCGATCATTCAACCACCGGCGCTCCAGCAGCGCCCGGCGGCAGAACTACGGTTAGCAATGCCTGCTATGACATGCCCGCGGTTACGGCCAACCTGGCCTATCAGGGCGTTAAAAACACACTGAATATGCGAATCTACCCGGCCTACGGCACCGTATCCGGCAGCGTAGTCAACGATGGCGGCTGCTTTAACGGCTCCAATCCGCAGCTCAAGCAGGTGATGGTCATTGTCGATGGATTCGATGCGTTCAACAACCGCACCCACGACTCGATCTGGGAGGATTTCGGCCAATCGATGCGACAGTTCCGGCAGGCGGGTTTCGACTTGGTGGTGCCGGACTACCGGCAGGGCAACGACTATATTCAACGCAACGGCCTGGCGCTCAGAAAACTGATCACCGATGTGATTCCGACCTGGCTGGCGGACGACGGCGATCCGCGGCTGGTTGTGATGTCGGGCAGTATGGGCGGGCAGGTCAGCAACTATGCGCTGAGCACGGCCGAGGCAGCCGGCGAAACCCATAACGTCGCGCTGTTCTTCGCCATCGACAGCCCGTTCAAAGGCGCGAATATTCCGATTGGCATGCAGGGGCTGGTGGAATTTCTGGCACCGCTGGCTGAGGAAGGCGCGGCGTTTCTGCAAGCGCTGAACAGCCCGGCTGCCAGCCAGCAATTGCTGGTCAACCGCTATGACGATCCGAATATCGCGTTTCCCGGCGTGTTCGCGACCCTGCCCGAGATCTGGTACCAGCCGAAGCCGGAGTTCCATGACTACTATGGCGAGCTGCATCAACTCGGCCTGCCGCAGCAAAGCCGCAATATCGGTATTGCCAGCGGCAGCGGCACGGGTACAAATGTGTTCGGTTACGTGCCGGAAGCGAACCCCAAGGTGACCATGAACCGCGTTAACTGGAGCACCAGCCTGTTCGGTATTGTGGTCGGCCGCTTTATTCTGGATGCCAGAACCGACCACGGCGGACAGTTCTTCTACGGGCGAATCAAAAACCCGATTCCGTTCATCAACGGCGAACCAAGCTCCCGAACTCTACGGCTGTCCCTGGACCACGGCGACCGGTGGGATACCGCACCCGGCGGCTACCGAACCTCGCCGCAGGAAGTGAGCGATGCTTATAACAGCAGCGGTTCGTCCAAGGGGACCATGAGCAGTCCGCTGGACAAGCACTCATTCGTACCGTTGTTCAGCGCGCTCTATCTCGATGTCGACGACCCGTACTACATTCCGGCCAACGATCCGAACCTGTTCGACCGCACCGCATTCGATGCGATCTGGTACGAGAAATGCAACGTCGAACACGTAACCGCGACCAGCGGCTCCAGCGAGCTGATTTTCGCCGAGCTCAGCGCTTTTCTGACCGGCAACCCGCCGCCGCAACCGGAACTGCCGCTGGAGCACTGCCACACCCCGGAAGACAACTACCCGGTACCGGTATGCATCGTTAATTTCGATCCGCTCGGTATCAGCAATCCGCGCTATGTCGAATTCGACGGCAGCGACTCCCACGTTCCAAGAGGCGTGATCACTTCGTACCGCTGGGACTACGACGATGCCAACGGCGGCCCCGACGGCGGCGGCCCCTACAACTCTCATGTCTACACATTGCCACCGGGTTCCCCGGGCTATCTGGCCAAGCCGACGCTGACCGTAACCGACAGCAACGGCAACTCCTGGAGCACGCTTTGCGACCAGGTACCTGTGGGCATTGATTATTGAGCGGGATGATATAGTTTAAGCGAAGGAGAAACCGGGCAAACCGGTTTCTCCTCTCCCCGTACCACCCAACCTCTAAAACGGTGAACGAACCATCAAGAACGCTAGCGAAAAGAAACCCGGCAAAAGGCAACTAATCCTGCAGGCTGCGCTCCGAATTATCAGCACCGAAGGCCTGCGCGGTCTGACCTTTCGCGCGGTCGCGGGCGAGGCCGGAGTGCCGCTGGGCCTGACCACGTACTACTTCAAAAGCATGGAGGATCTGTATACCGCGGCCTATTTGCTGTTCGTCGAAGAAACCGAGGGCTATGTCCAGCAAATACAGGAAATGGGCATGCAGTCGCTGTCCGACTACGTCGACGCGGAACGGAAAACGCCCGAAACGCTGGCCCGGCTGATCGAAACGCTGTCCGACAAAATCACCGACTACATCGTCTCGCTGGTCACCCACGAGGAGCAGTACCGAATGATCGAAGCCGCGTTCAATCATGCGGCGCTAACCAATCCGCAACTCAACCGATGCGTATTTGATCGCGAGAAGCAGTTCATCGCCCTCGCCCGCGACTGGTTCGAATCCTTCGGCACCGCCAGCCCGGCACACGACGCGCATACCTTTGTCGGCCTGATGAACCATCTGGAGCGCTGGTGCCTGCTGGATAAAGAACAAGCCATCGACCGGGCATTTCTGAATCAGGCCGTGTCGCAGTTCTTCCACAATATATTGACGGCCTGACACCGTGTTCAGCGCCAGCCGTTTACGCCCTTATGTGATTCCGGCCCTGACCTTTCAGGTGGTCACTTTCGGCGGGGCCTACGGCACCGGTCGCGAAGTGGCGGAATTCATCAGCGTTCAAGGCCCGGTCGGCGGCCTGCTGGCCTGGCTGTATATCGTCTTTTTTCTTGGCGTACTGCTGGCATTGAGTTTCAATATCGCGCGCCGGCACCGCGCTTACGACTACCACCGGTTTATCAAGCGGCTGTTCGGTCGCGCAGCGAGTTTTATCGAAGCGGTCTTGATTCTGCTGTTCCCGGCGATACTGGCCGTCAACATTTCCGCGGCCAGTCTGATCCTGCTGAACTGGTTTCATTTCTCGCTGAAGATCGCGGTACCGCTGCTGCTGGTCGGTGCGGTGTTCTTAACCACTCTGAAGCGCTGTACGATCGAAAAACTCATCGCCGCATCGTTTGTCATTCTGCTGATCGTGCTGATCGCATACGGCCTGCTGGTCTATGCCGGCAGCCTGGAACCGATTCGCGGCACCCTGCCGGCCGCCGGCGTGCCCGATCTGTGGTGGCTGAATCCATCGAAATACGTTTTTTACAACGCATTGATCATTCCGCTGCTGCTGCACTCCACTCGAGATATTCAGACCGAGAAAGAAGCCACGCTCAGCGGCTTTCTGACCGCATTTACCATCATGCTGCCCGCGTTCATCATGCATTTGAGCTTTCTGTCGGCCTATCCGGATGTGCTGTCGGTCGAATTTCCGGTGATCTATCTATTGGAAAAACTGAACCGGCCGTGGCTGCTGTACCTGTATGCCGCGGTGCTGCTCGGTATGATTATGCTGACCATCATCGGCATCATATACGGCTTCAACCGGTACACCAGCGCCTGGCTGGAAGAACAGCGCGGCTACGGCATTACCCGGGGCGAGGAATATGCCATTCTGATCGGCGCGCTGGCACTGGGCGCATTCTTTGCCAACCTGGATTATGTCAAACTGGTTTCCAATGGCTACGGCGGCATCGCCTGGATCGGTTTCTCGATCCTGCTCGTCTCGCTGCTGATTTACGGCGCCAGAAAAATCCGGCATGGCCAGCGCGTTTTCACGGTACAAAAGGCGCGACGAAAAGGGCTCTGATACTCCTGAACCGCAGCGGGCGATCTATACCGTTGCCGTCAGGTGTCCTCCACCGGCAGTTTGGACTGAAAACTCATCGGCAGCCCACCCGGCGCCTGCAGAAAATAGATGCGCTCGCCGTGCATATCGTTCGGGCCCTGCGGCTCCAGACCGTTTTGACGCGCGTGCTCGGCGTACGCATCGGCATCGTCGACCACCAGTTGTAGCATGGTGCAGGCCTGCATGCCGGGACCTTCCGGCCACATCTCGATCCAGCTATCGCCGGCCGGAAATACCGCGCCGTGAAACCCGTCGCTGATGCCCATATCGCGTTCGACAAGACCCAGGCCATCGCGCAGAAAGCCAGCCAGCTCTTCGGCCTGCTCGGACACCGAACAAAAACGGATGCCGAGCAATTTCATGATTCGTCCCCGGCCGGCCTGACCCACGAATAGCGGATCTCAACTATACGGGTGTTACGCTCGCCGATTGGCAGGTCGTGTAATTCCATCAGCATTTCATCCTCGAAAACTAAAGCGGTAAAACACATTAATCATAACGTAGGAGCGCCTTCAGGCGCGATATTGACTAGCTGAAATTCGAGCCTAAAGGCACCCCACAGGTACTTTGACCGGCCTGCCATGCGATAGCGCATAGCTGTCTCGAGTACTATCAGGCTTTGCGAGACACCACCGGTAAAATGAAAAACGATACGCGCGCACAAATAGGCGGATTCGAAGTCGTGGAAGAAGGCAATAGCGAGCCTCAGCCGGTAAGCAACCGGGTGCGCGACACATTACTATTAGCACTACATAGAAAAGGCGGGGCAAAACCATGAATACGGTAATTTCTCCGGCCGCACTACCGGCCGACCAATGCGATCTCATCATGAAAGGCGGCGTGACCAGCGGCGTGATCTTCCCGAAAGCCATTACCCGGCTGGCGCAGAAGTACCGCTTCGTCAACGTCGGCGGCACCTCGGCCGGCGCGATCGCGGCCGCTTTTGTGGCCGCCGCGGAACTACAGCGGCATACACATGCCGGCAATGAAGGGTTCGAGGTGCTGGACAACCTGCCCGAAGAACTGGCCAAGAATTTACAGTTTTTATTCCAGCCGGTGCCGGAACATAAGAAATTCTACCGGGCCGCGATCAAATTCCTGGCCAAAAAGAACAAAAAGCCCGTCTGGTTTGCGATCCGGAATATCTTCAAAATATGTAAAAGCCTGAAGCGGCTGCCGAATACTTACTACGGCCTGTGCCCCGGACTGACCCAGCCGGGCACCGGCACGCCCGGACTGACCGACTGGCTGAACCTGTGGCTGGAAAACGCCGCCGGAACCCTGACCGCTGTCGGCGGCCTGCCGGAAAAGCCGCTGACCTTCGGCGATCTGAAAGCCGCGAATATCAAACTGCGCATGATCACCACCAATCTGTCCAAACAATCGCCGGTCACCCTGCCGTTCAGCCGCGGCTTGTTGGCGAAGCACAGTGACCTGCAAAAACTGCTGCCGGCCAATCTGGTGGGCTACATTATCGACTGGCAGGACCAGCCGCGGGACGACGGCCTGCTCGCGCTGCCGCACGGCGACGACATGCCGGTACTGCTGGCAGTGCGGCTGAGCCTGAGTTTTCCGATACTGCTGGCCGCGTTGCCGCTATACCAGAATGACTGGACTCTGCACCGCTGCGAAGAAAAAATGCAGACACCGCAGTTAAGCTGGTTCAGCGACGGCGGCATCTCCAGCAACTTCCCGATTCACCTGTTCGACAACCCGTTTCCGACCCGGCCAACCTTCGGCATTTCGCTGACCGATTTCAACGCCTGCCGGCACGAAGAGGACAGCGGCGGCCAGCCGGGCCGCAACCGGGTCTACCTGCCACAGCCGGCCGCCGGCGGTTTTCAGCGCGGCATCAAGCCGTTCGACGGTATCGGCGGATTCCTGTACGCGATCTTCGAATCCGCCCAGAACTGGCAGGACGCTGTACAAAGCACGCTGCCCGGCTACCGCGAACGCATCGTACGGCTGGCCCTGAAAGAAAACGAGGGCGGGCTCAACATCACTATGCCCGAAGCCACCGTGCGCGGCCTGACCGAGATCGGCGACTACGCCGGCCGGGCGATCTGCAACGACTTCGACCTGGACGAACACCGCTGGCGCCGCGTGCTCAGCGCATACGCCGCGATGGAGCAAGCCTTTGAAAACCTGGTCGACGCCTACCAGCACAACGCCCCCGAACCGGTACAGCAATACCTCGACCGCTACCGCAGTGCATTCCAGCAGGGCAGCCCGATCGCCAGCAGCTACAAACCCGACAACCTCGACCAATTCGACCGGTTCAAACAGCGCCTGGACCAACTGATCGCGCTGGCCGACACCTGGAAACAACGCCCGCTGCGAGAACGCTGGGGCGGCAGCGGCATGCCCAGGCCACGGGTTTCGGTACGGCTGTTTCCGGGGGAGTTTATGGAGTAAGCATCGCCCAGCGAATACCAGGAACTGTACCGCGAACGGACAATTCCGCCTGTCTTGTCCACGATCACGCCCTATGCCAGAATTAAATCCGGCAAGGGGTGTGAATGAAAAAAGAAGACCTGTTGATATTTCTTGGTGCGGTACTGCTGACTGGCGGGATTATCGGCGGCGTTCACTGGTACTACTTGCAACAGCAGCAACGGATTCCAACCGCCCCTAGCCGCGGGAACATCAGCAATGACCCATCTCGCGCCCAATCCGAACAACAGATCGAAGCCCTCACCCGCCCCCAAAACATCAAACCCCGAACCAGGCCTAGAGCAAACCGACCGAACGGCGCTACGAGTTCCCTGGAGAGGGCGGGCAAACAGATCAAGCAGCGCTGGGAACGCCAGGCTCAGGCAAGACGTCAGCAGCCAAACACCCGCAGAAAGCCCAACTTACGGCTGACCGGCGAAGACCCGCCCCGCAACCTAAAACCGGAATGCCGCTTTCCGGTCGGCCGCGCCAAAGAGATCGAACGGATGTTGAGCGCCGCCAAAGACCCAAGGAAAAGCACCTGGCGAAAGGAATACTGCGAAATGCGTGCAGAGGCCAGGCGGGAGCGGTGCGGCGTGCCCAGAAGCGTCTATTACTATGCCGAGCTATGTCCTTAATCACCGTGGCGGAAACCGTCTGCATTTTCCGCACTTCTCCACCGATCAGCCGCTGCAACAGGCACGGCGGCATGCGCGCTATTTGTCTGACCACCTGAAGCAAAAACTCGGTTTGACGGTACCTGTAACCGCTGTTGTCGCACTGCCTGGCTGGTTTGTGGAAAGGGCTTCGGTCTCGGATGTCTGGGTGATTAATCCGAAGCGCGGTAACGTGCTGAAATCCCAGCTAAACAAGCCGCTGATTCGCGATAACCACCTCATACGTATTGCCAACCACCTGGAATCTGTTGCAAGATCGGTCAAACCCGCATCGAAGAAGATGGATCCCGACGCGGTGGATAACTATGATTTCTGGATGAATCCCAGGCATATTGACCCGAAAATCGACTAATTGACTGCTGGAAAGGAGAACAATGTCCCGAGAGAGTGCCTCACCGGCTAATGCATTTGTGTTGTTCCGCATTCCGTGGTGGGCGAACTGGCTGGCGGCGATCGCGCTTTGGTTCGTTTTCGATGTATGGGGCGAGTCGCTGCAAAACCGGCAGGACTCGATCGATGCCGCCGCTTTGTTTGTGCTGCCGTTTGTCAGCATTTTCCAGGTATTGCTGCCGGGGTTGCTTTTCTTCGCCGGCGCGATCGGCCTGATTCGGCGGCTGAGAAACACGAATATCGCGGTGCCCGCGTGGTTTCAGCCCGATACGGAAGATACGCCGGACAGTGATAATGACGCCGCGGCCGGTGACTGGTCGCAAGAGTTGATTACCGATCTGGAACGGCGTGCTTTCAAGAAGCTGTGCATGACCTATTTCCAGATCAAGGGACACCGGATTGCAGAACCGGGCGACAAGGCCGCGGAAGGCATCGATTTTTATCTCCATTCAAACGCCGGCGGGCGGACAGAAGATGCCAAACCGCTGGGCATCGTCCAGTGCCGGTCGTGGACACCCAGGAATGCCGGCATTAACGTGGTTCGGGAGTTGAACACGGTACGGACAACAGCCAAGGTACCGCTTGCCATTCTGATCGTCGCCGGTGAAGTAACCAGCCAGGCCCGACATCTTGCCGAGCAGACCGAGGTTAAGATCATCAACGGCCGGAAGCTGTTGTCGCTGCTCAAGCAATTGCCGGCTGGGCAATCCGAAGCCCTGCTTCAGGACGTTACCGACGACGACTTCGCCACACCCACCTGCCCCAACTGCGAAATCAAGCTGGTAGAAACAGGCAACCCGCAAACCGGTGAGCCGTTCTGGAGCTGCCCGAATTTCGCGAGCTGCGACTACAGATTGCCGCGGTCCAGGAACTAGCAGGCCGAACTAATCCCGGCGCCATTCGTCAAAGTTCACACCAACGGTAACGCTTCGCGCTTTTTGCACGTCACAACAGTATGAAAAACTCAACTGTCGTCCTGCTGATGATTCTAATCGTCGGCGGGTTTTCGGCCTACTTCTATTTCAATCAGACGCGCGAGGCAGCGCAACCGGTGGCAACCCGGCTGCCGTCCCGTATCCCGGCACCGGTCGTTGAGGAGGAGGCCTCACCGCGCCACCCGGTGGAAACGGCGTCGACTTCCGGAACACCCGATACCATGCTGCCGCCCGAACCGCTGCCGGCGCTGGCGGACAGCGACCCGCTGTTTCGGGACCTGCTGGGCGGGCTGTTCGGCCCGGCGGTGCTGGACCGGTATTTCCGCTCCGAGCATTTCGCCGACCGCTTTGTCGCAACGGTGGATGCGCTGCCGCGGAACGAGTTGCCGCCAAAGCTGATTCCGGTGCAGCCGACGGCCGGCGACATGGCAGTGATTGAGCGCGGGCCCGGCTATCTGCTGAGTTCGGAAAACTATGCCCGCTATGCACCGTGGGTTGAGTTGGCCGAAGGAGTGGATGACGCGGTTTTGCTGGACTACTACCGCCGCTATTACCCGTTGTTTCAGGAAGCCTATCAGCGGCTGGGCCACGCCGATGCCTATTTCAACGACCGTCTGATTGCGGTCCTCGATCACCTGCTGGCCGTGCCGGAAATCGCCGGCCCGATCGAGCTGGTCAAGCCTGAGGCGTTCTATCTGTTTGCCGACCCGGCGCTGGAGGGGCTGTCGGCCGGACAGAAGATCATGCTGCGTATCGGCCCGGAGAACGCCGATACGGTCAAGGAAAAACTGCGCGGCCTGCGCACGGCTCTGGCCGGTCCCGAATAGGCGCCTCGTACCCGCGGTCTACGCAAAATATAGCAAACGATGATTTGCTTTGTTTGACAGTTTTGGTATAGGAAAGAAGATCAGGGCTGCCCGCCGGTTGCCGACGGGCTGACCCTTTTGTCACCCGGTTTCTTCGCACCACCCCTTCCCGAGATACGTTACGGCTATTTTACCCCGACTCTGGTGAAGCCATGGGGGTTGGCCGGACCGGCGGCGCCATTAGCGGGCCGAATGCGCCGGACTCAGCCGATGCAGCCAAAGGACAGCACTGAGGCCCAGCAACGCCATCGCCGTCAGCAGCGCAAAGAAATGCTGGTGGCCCGGCAGACCGGGCGATGCGTCCAGCAGACGGCCGGCCAGCGGCGCGAAGAAAATATCCGGCGTGAAACCAATGACCGAAATCAGACCGACGGCAACGCCGGTCGCGTGGCGCTGCACACGGGTTTCCTCCAGTAGCGCGAAGTAGACGCCGCGCAACGCAAAAACCGCTCCAAAGGTAACCAGCAGGTTCGCGTAGATCGCCATCGTGGCCGCACCCGGTGACAGCAGCGCCAGCAGACCGTAGCTGACCACCAGCAGCAAAAACCATAAAACAATCGTCCGGCTGGCCAGAAGGCGATCGGCCAGAAAACCGGCTGCGATAGCGGCCACCGGGCGCAGGTAGGCCGCCGTTGCGGTAAACCCGGCCGCTGCGACTTCATTCATGCCGATCACTTCGGTGGCATACAGCGCATAATTATCTAGCCCCTTGTAGCCACAGTACGCGCAGACCACGATCACAGCCTGCAACCAGACGGTACGCTGCGTCAGCACGGTGCCGATCCGCTGCCGCAGCAGCGAACGGGAAACCGGGCCGGTCGCATCGGAATCCGGAATCAACAACCAGACCAGTCCGCCGCCGGCCGCGGTCATCAGCACATAGAAATAGATCACACCCTGAAGCGCTTGTCGGCGGGCCGCCGGACTGATGTTTTCCGCCGCGTCCGGCAATGCCCGGCTCAACAGCAGCACAGCAACGCTGGCGACCGCTGCCGCGACCAGCCCGCGACCGCCGTCCAGAATGCCGAAAGCGCGGCCCTGGGCCAGGCGTCCGCCCCATTCGCGGGTCGCCCGGATCATCGCCGCCCAGAACAGCAGAATCGAGGTGATGCCCCAGTATGCGAACAGGCCGCTCATGCCGCCACGGCCCGGTATCTGAGCCAGGTAGAGGCCACCGGCGGCGGTCGCCAACAGGGAGACCGTCAGCAGTTTCCGGGTGGAAAAACGGTCGGCGAGCGCGCCGCCTGGAAAATAGGCCAGCATTGCGGTCAGCCCGTACACGGCGAAGATATCGCCGAGGCCGGCATTGGACAGGCCGAATACCTCCAGAAACGTCGGCCGGAAATAGCGCGCGACATGGAACGGCAGGCTGAACACGATCTCGCCGGCGAACACCAGGCTGAAAAATGCCAGGTAGCGGTGCCGGCCCGACGGAGCCGGCGGTGGTGGAACAGGATGGCTCAATAGCAATACCGGTTGCACAGACCGGACCGATTGTACGTGAGTTGGTGCCCCGGCCGGCAATTGCGATGGCCATTCGACACATGTTGAGGGTACTATTGGAAGCGCGGTTACCGATAGCCGTCGGTCGTTTATTTTCGGAGAATACGTGAAAATTCTGATTCCAATGGTACTGATCGCCGGGGCTATGGTATTTATCGTCGTCCGGCGCACTATGCAGATGAAACACCTGGTACGCCATGGCACGGTCGGCCAGGGCAAAGTGATTAAAACGTTCCGCCGGCAAGAACAGTTCGGCCTGCCGGCGCCATGAACAGAGTCAATCTCAGCCGCGAAGCGCTGAAGCTGCCGCCACTGTGATACGCAAGAAGGCCCGGCCATGAGTTATCTGTTTGTTTTGGTGCTGGTGGTGCTGATAGCCACGCTGTTCACGCTGGTCCCGCGCTGGCGGCGGCAACAGGCCGTCGGCACGCCGTTTCCGGCCGACTATGCCGCTATCTTAGCGCACAATATTCCGGTCTACCGCATGCTGCCGGATGCGTTGAAAACGCAATTGCACCGGCGCGTCCTGCAATTTCTGCATGAGAAAGATTTTTACGGCTGCGGCGGGCTGGTGATTACCGATCTTATTCGGCTGACTATCGCCGGCGAAGCCTGCCTGTTGATTTTGAACCGGCAGACCGGCGTTTACCCGGCGCTGCGCTCCATTCTGGTCTATCCGACGGCCTTTGTCGCAACGCGCGAGGAAGTCGGGCACGGCGGCGTGGTCACTCAGCGCGATGCCGGTCTGTTGGGCGAATCCTGGAGCACCGGCAAAGTGATACTGGCCTGGGACAACGTACAGCAGGGGGTGCGCAATTTTTCCGATGGCCGCAACGTGGTGCTGCACGAGTTTGCCCATCAACTGGACAGCGAATCCGGCGACACCAACGGCGCGCCGATTCTGGACGGCCACGCCAGCTACCGAAGCTGGGCCCAGGTGCTGTCTGAGGAATACAACGACCTGCGCAAAGACGCCCATCGGCAGCGGCAGTCGCTACTGGATCATTACGGTGCAACCAATCCGGCCGAGTTTTTTGCAGTAGCCACCGAGACCTTCTTTGAGCAGCCGCGGAAAATGGCGGAACACCACCCGGAACTGTTCGAGGAATTGCAGCGCTTCTACCGGGTCAATCCCGCCGCGTGGCAGCCGGGCTGAACGGAACGGCAGGCTTTTTCGTTCGTTCGTTTCGATTCAGCCGGCCGGCACGAAACCACCCTGCCCGGGTTCTGTAGGAGCGCCTTTAGGCGCGATCAGCGTTTATCGTTATCCGAAGCTTTCATCATGCGGTAGGTATTCGCGCCTAAAGACGCTCCTACAGTATTGGCGGAAGCTGTCGCAGACAGTTCAGTGATCGGTCAGGCGCGCCTGGCCGGTGGCAGATGGGCGCACCAGTCGCTCCAGCTTCCGGCATAGAGCCTGGCGTTATCCCGTCCGGCCAGGGCCATGGACAGCAGGTTGACGCAGGCGGTAACGCCGGAGCCGCAATAAAAAACCACTTCCTGGTCTTTTGGCAGCCGCTCCCAGCGTTCCGCTTGCCTCATTACCGACAAAGCATAGCCCTGCTCGTCGGTGGTCTCCTGCCACGGATAATTCATTGCGCCCGGAATATGGCCGGCTACCGGGTCGATAGGCTCCTGCTCGCCGAGATAACGACTGCGTTCGCGACAGTCGACCAGGTAAGCGGAGCGGCTCATCACCATATCCAGCACTTCGCCATATTGCGCCACGCGTTCGGTGTGCAGTTCGGCTACGAAGGTACCCGGCTGCACATACGGCGCTTCGGTCTCGATCGTGTACCCGCCCTGCTGCCATGCACGGTAACCGCCGTCCAGCACCCGCACGTCGGGATGGCCATAGGCGCGCAGCAACCACCATGCACGGGCGGCATACGCAAACCGCGAATCGTCGTAGCAAACCACTGGCTTTTCCGCGGTGACGCCGGCCGTACGCAGGGTTTCAATAAACTTCACCGGCGCCGGCAGCGGGTGGCGGCCACCGGTATCGCCTGTCGGCCCGGACAAATCCTGCTCCAGGTCCATATAGACCGCACCCGGAATATGGCCGAGCTGATGCTGGCGGCGGCCGAACATCGGATCCGTCAGATCGAAGCGACAATCGAGCACCGTGACCTGACCTCCTACCAGGGATGCAAGCTCCGGTGCTGTGATGAGATGTTCTGACATTTTTCGTTCTGCTGCCCTGTTCTGTGAGTGTACATCCAGATCGGGGCTTTCGCGCACCGTCTGACCAAGCGGCACTTCCGCTTATCGGTAGACCGGGGAGCCACAGGCGACCGGCCGAAGCGGGCACCGCGAAGCACGGCTTCTTGCACGTTGCGCAAACCGCCCTTTGAGAATCCCAATATCTGCAGGAGCGCCTTTAGGCGCGATCAGCGTTTATGGTTATCCGAAGCCTTCATCCTGCGGCAGGTATTCGCGCCTAAAGGCGCTCCTACACAGGGGCGTACTGGCTGCGTCAGAAGGCTTCTTCGCTTCAGCGAAACCCCAGTGTAGGTGACTTAGTCGGCAGTTTTGCCAGCGGCAAAGAAGCCGGCCAACAGGCACCGTAAAGCATGCCTGACTCCACCTGCACGCGCTTAACGGCTACGAAAGACGCGGGCGCGAGACTCCTGATTTGAGGGTAGGATTAGGGAGCCACAGTAGATCGGCTTGAGGCTTAGCTATGGATCAGACCATTCATCAACTGAATCAATACCTTGGCGGGCAAGGCGCATCCGCGTTATTTATCGTGTTCAGTTTTGCGCTGAATGTCGCGGCCTATCTGCTGCGCGACATCCTGAAGCTTCGCGTGCTGGCCGTGCTTTCCAGCCTGTGCATGATTACCGCCGCGTTCGTTGCGCCCAGCGACTATCTATCCGTATCGGCATTTACCCACGGCGTTCTGGCCAGCATCAACGTGGTGCAGTCGGCCATTCTGGTGCGCGAACGGATGGACCGTACCTTTACCGGCGAAGAGCGGCGGCTGAAGGACAGCGTGTTTGCCGCGCTGGACGATTTCCAGGTAAAAAAACTGTTCGACTACGCCGAATGGGTGAACTACGAGCCGGGCAGCGTGTTGACCGATCAGGACCACGAACCGATCAGCCTGTGGCTGACCGCCGAAGGCAGCGCCGAAGTCGAAGTCGACGGTGCGGTGGTCGCGGGTATCGGTGATGGGGAATTCATCGGCGAGATGTCGTTTCTGGAGAATACGGCCGCCGGCGCAACGGTGATTGTGAAAACGCCCAGCCGTTATCTGATGTGGCGCCGACCGCGACTCAAGCGCATCTGTGAAAAGGATTCCGAAATCCGCGACATCATTTTCTCCGCCATCGGCGCGGACATGGCACGCAAAATCAATCGACTGAATCGCAATGTCTGGCTGAACGAGGCGCGTAGCTGACCGGTCAGCGGCTGCGCAAGGCCTGCGGGCGGAAATTGGCCGGTGACAACTGCCGGTCGAAACCGGCCACCTGATCCTGGTTGTCCAGGCCGTAGGCCGCATAACGCCGGGCTACGAGATCGTGGTGTACTTCGATCGTGCTCCAGAAGGTCGGCACTTCGTAGTAGTTGATCGCATGCGCCTCGGAAAAGCGCCAGATCTGGTCTGCGGCATCGTAGTGATCGATCAGCACGACCTGATAACTGTCCTCGTCCAGGTAGTAGGTCCGCCGCGGGTGGATATGGCGCGTACCGTCCTTCAGCGTGGCCTCGACCACCCAGACCCGGTGCCGCTCGTAACGCATATGCTTCGGGTTCAGGTGGCCGGCCTGCACCAGTTCGTCGTAGGTCAGTTGGTCGCTGTGTGCGCGGTAGGCGTTATACGGCACCAGCAGTTCGCGGCGGCCGGCCAGACGCCAGTCGAACCGGTCGGTTGCCCCGTTGAACATATCCAGCATATCGCTGACAGCCAGGCCGTCGGTGGCCGTGGACGAGTGATCGTAGGCAACATTGGGCGCGCGCAATACACGCCGGCGGCCGGGGTTGTACGTCCAGGCCTGGCGCGGTTGCAGGGCCTGGTTCAGGCTTTCGTGAACCAGCAGCCGGGTACCGGCCAGACGCGCCGGTGACAAAATTTCCTGACGCAGGTAAAGCAGGATGTTGTCAATCGATTCGAGCGTCGCGCCGGGTTGGAAATAGCGTCCGAGCGTCTCCGTGCGGACCCGGATCAGGGTATACGCACCGCCGGCGGTCGGCGCGACCAGGTTGCGCTGCCGAACGCTGCCGGTGCCTTTGTATTTCAGCTTGTGGTTCCAGATCAGTTCCAGCGCGTTTTCCGGAAACGGGAATGGGAAACCCTCGGCCACTCCGGCAACGCCTTCGCCTTGCTCGGTCAGCCGGCCGGTCCGGCCGTTCTCCGCGGTCATTCGGTAGATGCGCTCTGGAAAAGCGGCGCTGCGCCGGCTCGGATAGACCGTCAGGTAGTAGCTGTCCGGATAGCGCGCGAGCATGGCCTGCTGGCCCGGGCTCAACCATGCGCGATAGCCGGCCATATTGGCTGCAGTGACCTGATACAGCGGCGCGTCCGCCGCGAACGGATCCGAATGCCGGTCGCCGGCCAGGTAGCCCGCCGGTGGTTCGGCGATGCCACCGGTCCACGGCGGTATGCTGCCATCGGCATTGCCGGCACGCTCGGCACCGACCGGCGTCAGCTCCTGCCCGAGCCGTTCGAGCTGGTCGGGTTTCGGGCCCGCAGCCAGCGACGATGCGAGCAGCAAGCCCGGCCACAGCACACTGATGCGGCAACGCTGCGTGGAAACCCGCCCAACCTTCTTCGATTTAACATTCATCGAATTAGGGCTCATTGATTCAATGTTCGTTGATTACGGCTAAAAACTCTTCGCCGTAGCGGTCCAGTTTGACCTGGCCGACACCGTTGATAGCCAGCAGCTCGTCGGCCGAACCCGGTCGGTATTCCATCATCTGCATGAGCACCGCATCGTGAAAAATAACATACGGCGGAACGCCCTGATCGTCCGCCAGCCGCTTGCGGCAATCGCGCAGCGCTTCCCACAGTTGCCGATCTTGTTCGGCAACCGTACCTTTGCGAAGCTTCGGCTTGCGCTGCCGGGCTGCTTCCGGGTCTTTGCGCAGCACCAGCCGATGCTCATTGCGGAGCAACGGACGGGACAGCTCCGTTAGCACTAACGCACCATAGCGGTCGTGATCCACTCGCAGATAGGCCTGTACCACCAGTTGGCGAATGACCGAGCGCCAGGCCGGCTGGCTGCGGTCGGCACCAATGCCAAACGTCGTCAACCGCTGGTGGCCGTGCTGAAAGACTTTTTCAGTTTCCTTGCCGAGTAATACGTCGATCACATGCCCGGCACCGAACCGCTGGCCGGTACGATAGACGCAGGACAGCAGCTTCTGGGCGGCTACCGTCCCGTCCCAGGTTTCCGGCGGCTGCAGACAGACATCGCAATTACCGCAGTCCTCTGCCAGGCTGTCGCCGAAATAGGCCAGCAGCGCGCGGCGCCGGCATTCGGTCACCTCGCACCAGCCCAGCAGCGCGTCCAGCCGGGCGCGCTCTTCGCGCTTGCGCGCTTCACCGACTTCGGAGGTATCCACCATCTGCCGCAGGCGCACAACGTCCTGCAGGCCGTAGACCATCCAGGCTTCGGCCGGCTCGCCGTCTCGCCCGGCACGGCCGGTTTCCTGGTAGTAGGCCTCGATACTTTTCGGCAGATCCAGATGGGCAACGAAACGCACATCCGGCTTGTCGATGCCCATGCCGAACGCGATAGTTGCGACCATGATCAGGCCGTCTTCGCGTAAAAAGCGATGCTGGTTGGCGGCCCGCTCTCCGGCTGCCATGCCGGCATGATAAGGCAGTGCGGGGTGTCCCTGTTCGGTCAGCCAGGCGGCCGTGCTCTCGACTTTCTTGCGCGACATGCAATAAACGATGCCGGCCTGATCGCGGTGCCGGCTGAGCAAATGCAGCAACTGCCGCCGGTTGTCCGACTTTGGCAGTACGTTGTACTGGATATTGGGCCGGTCAAAGCCGCTGACGAACAAGGCCGGGTCGGTCAGCGCCAGACGCCCGATGATTTCCTTGCGGGTGCGCGCATCGGCGGTTGCCGTCAACGCCAATCGCGGCACGCCCGGAAAGTGCTGGCCGAGTACATGCAGGTCCAGATAATCGCGCCGAAAATCGTGGCCCCACTGAGACACGCAATGCGCTTCGTCTATTGCTATCAGCGCGATGCCGATGGGCCGAAGAAAATTCAGCGTGCGCTCCTGCAACAGCCGTTCCGGCGCGATATAGATCAGGTCCAGTCCACCGCCACGCAGGTCTGCCAATACCCGGCGCTCGGTTTCTGGGTCCAGGCTGGAGTTCAGGAACGCGGCCTTGATGCCAAGCAGCTTCAACGCTGCGACTTGATCCTGCATCAATGCAATCAGCGGCGAAACGACGATGGCGGTACCGGGCAGCATCAGCGCCGGCAGTTGATAGCACAGCGATTTGCCGCCGCCGGTCGGCATCAATACCACGGCGTCGCGGCCGGCCATCACCGCCTCGATCACCGGCTCCTGCTGGCCGCGGAAGTCGGTATAGCCGTAGATATCGCGGAGGATTTGACGTGCACTGTCCATCACCGGCGCAGTATAACGATCCGCTGCCGGAAAAGGCTATGCCACCGACGCCGAAAGCCGTGTAGGAATGCGCCGTCCGGCGCTTAGAACACCAGGTCCCAGAAACGCGTGGACAGCTCGCTGATGCTGCCGGTTTCCGCGTTCAGCAATATGACCAGACCGATGTCGTGCTTTTTGGAATAAGCGATATCCGCGCGGAACCCTGCGACCCAGCCGCCATGATAGACAATCCGTTCCGGACCCAGCGTGTAGATTCGCCAGCCCAACCCGTAGTGGGCATTGGTCAGTACATCGCGCCAGTAGCGGCGGCCGAACTCGCGCTTGGTTTGAATCCGCGGCCGGGTTAGGTCGTCGATGACGTGCTCGCCGATCACGTCCGGGCGGGCGCCCATTTGCGCCATCACCCAGTGCGCCATGTCGGTAATGCTGGCGTTTACTCCGGCCGCCGACGGCACGCGGTAATAGGTCGGCTGCACATCCACCGGCTGCCAGTTGCCCGAGCGGCGCTTGTGCGGCCGCGCCCGGTTCGGGTTGTCGACAAACGCCCGGTAGCCGATCGATGCATTGTCCATACCGAGCGGCTGAAACAGTTTGCGGCTGACCAGGGTCTCGAATTGCTGCCCGGTCGCGTTTTCGATAACCGGCTCGACCAGGCTGTACAGGCTGTTCTGGTAGCTATAGCAGCGACCGGGCACGCAGGTCGGCTGCAGCTTGCGAAACTCACGATAAATATCCTGAACAGCCCAACCGTCCTCGATCAGATTGTCGTATGCATGCGGTACCAGCCCGCTGCTCTGGCCCAGAATATGTTGTAGCTGAATGCGGCCGGTATTGCCCTGAATGCGGAACCCGGGCACGTGCTGTACGACCGAATCCTGCCAGTTCAGCTTTCCTTCCTGCACCAGCATGCCGGCCAGCCCAGCGGCGAAGGTCTTGGATACCGAGGCCAGCCGGAACACCGTGTCCGGGTCGATCGCCTGCCGGCCGCCGATGCGCGTATGCCCTTCGGTGGCAATGTGTACGATCGCGTCCTTGGACACGACTGCAAAGGCGCCGCCCGGAATTCGCCGATCGCGAATGTGCTGAGCGAACAGCTCGGCAAACTGCTTGGCCACCAGTCCTGGCGGCTGGGCCGGGACCGGGTTTGAAATCAATAGCAGCAGTGCAGCGATTAGGGTTGTTTTTCTCGGCATCGGTTTATTGACCGCGAAATGGCGTCAATGATCCACAAGCGGCGATAAAAAGCCGGGCCTGTGAGATAAATCGCGGGCACGCGGCAGGTAACGGGTACCTCGCGCAAACCGACACCTGCAGGATCACGCTCGGGCATGAAAAAAATAGCATTGCGGATTTCGCGCCTGAAGGCGCTCCTGCGGGTTTATAAGAACGGTTCGTTTTACGACGAGTAGTTCGCCTGGCCCGTGAAGCGGAACAATAACCGGCCCCGGCGGCGCCTGACAAACGCGAAGCCGTGCTGGCGTGCGACCCGGCGTATGCCTTTTTCCGAATTCCACTGCATCAGCGAATACAGCAAGTCCTTGTTATCCCGGTAGTAGCCTGCCGCATGCATAAACGACTGCGTATTGGAATCCCAGTCCCGGAACGGAAACAAGCGGTCCATATCGGCGAAATCGAAACAGATGCGGCCGCCGGGCTTCAGCACCCGTGCGCATTCGCGGAGATGCCAGTAGATGTCGTAGAGATTGAAGTGGATGAAGACTGCAATCGACACGATGGCGTCGACCGAGCCCGTGGCGACGCTGACCAGTTCGCCGCTGCGGATTTCGGCAAAGCGAACGTTGTCGTACGCGCGGCACTCTCGACGGGCAACATTCAGATAAGCCGGGTCGGCGTCGCAGGCAACGACTTCCAGCGCGTTCTCGGCCAGCACCTGGGTACCGAAACCGCAACCCGAGCCCAGGTCCACCACGGTGTCCGTGGCCGAGATACCGGCCATTTTTGCGAACCGTCCGGCAAAGCGGCGGCGCTCCGCCCGAATCTCGTCCAGATGCTCTTCCGGGCGGTCGCCGAAGCGGGTGCCGATCATTGACATCAGCATTCGCCGCAGATCTTCGGGCTCGATATTTACCCCGGCTTGTTCCATGGCTGCCCCAGGCGCTCGCGTTAGCTGGTGATGAACGCGATACTAACCGAGCCGGAGTCCGCTGTCATTGCGCCGGCCTGCGAAACCCTTCGGCCGTGATTCGGGTCGTACGGCGACTGATATCGAGAACCTGCGCAAAAAGCTGCCAAAGGCTGCGGCGGGGACGGCGTTTATCACGTCGGTTACGGTGTCAGCTACCGCTTTTTTGGCCAGCGGCGTATTGTGTCGCCGGCAGCTGCCGGAACAAAACACCAGGGCGGGTCACCGCAGGCGACCCGCCACAGCGGGCGCAAGACTCCTTGTACATACAGCCCTTGCCGCTATTCGATCGAATAGGAAATCCAAACGGTAGCGGTTACTGCGTTGGTGCCCGGAGAAATCGGAACCGTCGAGTCGGCATTCGCCTGAAAGCTGGTGTTGGTTGCTGCTTCAGGCGTAATGGAAGCACTGGACCGCAACGTGATCTGCGCCGGAGCGCCCAGTACCACGCCGGTCTGATTGGCCAGCACGGTGGCTTTGTTGAACGCATCTCTGGTGGCCCGAATGATGGCCTGGCGCCGCATCAGTTCAGTTCGCTTCGAATCGAAACGGACCGAAGACACATTGTCTGCACCGGCATCGACCAGAAGATCCAGTATCGCACCGAGTTCACCCACCTCGTCGACAGTGACTTCGATACCGTTGGTGACCGCATAGCCATCGAAGATCCGGGTGCCGCCTTCGTAACGATATTCTTTATAGAAATTGAAGTGCGTGGTGCGAATGTCGTCGTTGCCGATTCCGGCGCTGTTCAGCGCGTCGAAAACCGCCTGCACGCGCGCGTTATTGGCAGCCAGCGCTTCGCTTGGGGACATTTCCTTGCTCGTCACACTGGCACCGACCTTGCCCTGGTTGCTTTCGACTTCCACCACGCCAAAGCCCCGCACGCTGATCACGCGGTCGCCGGTTTCAGCGAAGGCGGACAAAGACAGCGGCAGCAACAGTATGCCGATGAATTTTGCTATACGTGGTAATGGCATGATTGCTCACTCCGTTTTGCAGATTCGTGAATGTGATTCTACGGATGCGCCGCGCCAAATGCTGTTGCGAGTTTGTTTGAATTTGTAACAAAGTATGACACCTGAAAACACGGTGCCGGCTGAGGGCTAGTCCCGATGCGGCAACGTGAAACGGAACCCGGCGCCGGACAGCCGGGCCGTACTGACGCTCAGCGTGCCGCCATGTTTGGCGGCAATACGCTGCGCGATGCTGAGCCCCAGACCGTAGCCCCTTTCCCGTTCCCGCCGGCCGCCTTTGTAGAACGGCTCGAACACCCTTTCTTGTTGTCCCGGTTCCAGACCAGGCCCGTCGTCCGAGATATCGACAAGCAGTGCGGTATCGGTTCGCGTCAGGTAGAGCTCGCAGCGCGAACGCGCAAACCGCAGCGCATTGCGCAGCACGTTGGCCAGCGCACGATGAAGATGATGCTCGTCGCAGGCGATCTGCGCCTGGGCCGGAATCGACGCATCGAACTGCGTCTCGATGGCGATGTCGGTGACCGGCATTGCCTGCACAACGTCGTCGATCAGCGGCCTGAGCGGTACCGCCGTTTTTACCAGGTCTTGAATCTGATTGATCTCCGCATAGCGCAGCATTTCGTCGATCAGCACCTCGAGTTCGATCACATTGCGCTTCATTTCCCGCACCTGATGCAGCACGTCATCCTCCGTCGTGCTCTGTTCGACTTCTTCGAATGCGAACTTCAGGCGCGCCAGCGGTGTGCGTAGCTCATGGGATACCGAATTGGTCAGATCGCGCTGTACCAGCACCAGGTGTTCGATACGCCCGGCCATCGCATTGAACGCATCGGTAATCGGCGCCAGCGTGGACTGGGCCGGCAAGTCGATACGGGTGGAGAAATCTCCGGCGCCGAAGCTGGCCGCAGCGGACTTGAGCTTGAGAAGATGCCGGGAGAACGGCAACAGCAACAGGAAAACGGCGATCGCAATCAGGATGTAGAAAACCGGCACTACCCAGTTGCCGTCGTTCAGACCGGCGTCCCAGGTCGGCACAGCCGTACTCAAAATATAATCGGAACTGCCGACGCGGCGATAAAAACTAAGCCGATCCTGTTTGTCGAACAGCGCCAGCAGTTCACCCTGCTGCAATTGCGCGGTGGTTTCGCTGTCGGCCGCGAAATCCTCAAAGCTGTGCCATTGAAAATCCTGCCGGGCAGCAGCCGAAAACCGCTGCAACACGGCCGGCCAGCCGTCCGTCGGCGAAGCCAGCAGTTCGCTTTCCAGCATCGCAAACAGCGGTTCGTGATGCTGCCTGAACATTTCCAGGCGGTCCGATTCGTCCGAACGGCTGACCACATAGTCCAGGGCCGAGCCGATCGCGATGATACAAATGACCAGCGCAAAATAGGCGCGGTACAGCAAACGGCCGGAAAAGCGGTAATCGTTGGCCGATGCCGGCATCAGCCGCCCCAGGCCGCGGGCACAAACAAATACCCTTTGCCCCAGATGGTCTTGATTCCGTTCGGCGTCGCCGCATCGTCTCCGAGCTTGCGCCTGAGCCGGGATATCTTCACGTCGACGGCCCGGTCTGTGCCGTCATAGTCGATGCCGCGCAGGCAAGTGTAGATGTCATCGCGGGACAGTACTTTGCCGGCGTTCTTGGCCAGCAGCGCGAGCAGTTCGAATTCCTTGGTGGTCAGCCTGATCGGCCGCTCATGCAGGGTCACGCTTTTGGATTGATTGTCGATGACCAGGCCGCCGAACTGCCAGCCCTCCGGATAGGTGCCGGGGCTGACGGCAGCTTCGCTGCGCCTGCGCAGCGCTCTTACCCGGGCCAGCAGCACCCGCGGTTCGATGGGCTTCACCACATAGTCGTCGGCGCCGACCTCCAGGCCCATCACCTGGTCGATATCGTTGCCGGACGCGGTCAGCATCAGCACCGGACCGCTGTAGAAACCGCGCAGCCGGCGGCAGACGGAAATGCCGTCCATGTCCGGCAGCATCAGGTCCAGTATCACGATATCCGGCGGGCTCTCATGACAGCACTGGATCGCCGATTTGCCGTTGTCCACCGATCTTACATTGAACTCGTAGCGCATCAGATATCGCTTGATCATGCCCGCCAGGCGATGATCGTCTTCAACAATCAATAGCTGAAGCGTATCTGTCATGTACCAACAATACTCCATGGCAGCCGGTTGCGCCGGCGCGGCTGTTTACGGTGGGGCTTCAACGCCGCGAGCTTTACGGCTGCCCGCGCCAGTTGTCGCACTTGTCCGGACTCGGTGATCCAGTACTCCAGGTCCCCATCGAGAATCACTTTGTCGCGAAACTCGCCGGCAGCAGCCCCCTGCCAACATTGCAACGGCTCTACCGAGCGGCCGGAGTAAAGGCAATAGTCGCTGATATGCCCGCTCTGCCAACTGATGTCCATGGTGCTCACACAAACCGTCTCGCCGCGCTTCGCAACGCAGATACTTGGCTTGACCACCAGGGTCACCGGCGGTTGGCCGTCGCTGGCCTCGGCCGCCGACAGGGTGCTGGAAAACGCGGCGATCAGCAGACCCAGCAACGCGATGCCGATATGCCCCAATGCGCTGTCTGCCATCGCGATCATCAGAACTGATAGAAAATACCGAGGAATGCGGAACGCGTACCCTTCTCGGTAATCAGCGGGCTGTTCTTGATCGACCGCCCGAAACGCTGATACCTGAGGTTGGCGACAACGCTGATCCGCTGAGTCAGCCGATAAGCGGCTGAAAGCCCGGCCGAAGCGTTGATGGCAGCTTTTCCGGTATAGCTCAAATCGATCGCCGGATTGTCTTCCTGGCGAACGCCGTAGTAGTAATCGACCAGGTCATCGCTTTTCCAGTTAAGACCGATGCGGGGCTCGAATAACCAGCGTCCGACCGCCTCGACATAGCGATATTCCAGCGAAACGTCCATACCATCGTGCGCGCCGCTGATGTCCTGCGTGAACTGGCTGTACAGGCTGCCCCAGGAACCGTGAAAGGACGCTTCCAGGCCGACATTCAATGCGAAATTACGGTCCGGCACTTCAAACTGCAGATTCCCGGGCGCGTCGGGGTCCGACGGAACGATTTCCGGATCGCCCGCGCTGGGTCCGGATACCGGTGGTTCGAATGCCGGTGGTCCGGATATCGGTGGAAAGCCCGGCTGCAGGCGTACGCCGAGGTCGTTAAAGAACGACCGGTAGATGCGTTCGCTGCTGTAGGTTGCCAGCAGGTTCACACCGACCGCCGGCCGGTCGACCAGCGTGAAACCCAGGTCGCCGTTGTCAAAGAAAAAGCGCTTGCCATAGATCGCGACATCGAAAACCAGATAGGTCGGAACGTCGTCGGCGCCGATAAACGGATTGCTGAGTTCGCCGATGCCGATGCCGATGCCGAAATCCCACGCGCGCTCAATCAGCAACGGGCTCTGGTCGACGGTATCCGCCGGCTGCTCATCCGCACCCAGCCCACCGCTCAATATGCCGCCCAGCGCGCCAAACAGCAGCGCCAGGCGGATCCCGCATGCGTTGATCAGCTTCATTTCAACCTCGGTCAAAAGCACGGAAAGCTTCGAGTATATCGCCTGAATTCGGGGCTATCGACTATGTAACAGAGTGTATCCGGCCACCGCGCCGGGCCTGATAATCAGTCCCAATAGGTCCCCGAAGCGCACTGGCTGTCACAACGCGATTCGCCGCAATATGGCCATTGGCGATGAAATTCCGAACCACGCCCTCTGCCCGGATGCGCCGCGGCAACCGCGATTTTGATACCGGGTTTTCGATACAAGGCTTACCGGGCCGTCAGCCAATGCCGGCGGCCTATTGTTAAATTTTTATTAAGAAGATGATTTGACTACTCCGTAAAAATGCGATTTCCTTAAATGGCCGGCGGGAAAATTACCCCAATCCGTTTTGCGCGTAACTTTTTCCGCCGTATCGCGTATAGACGGATAAGCCATGGATTTGGCGAAGAGGTGGTCGCGATGATCGTTTTGCGTAAATACCTGTTATGCCTTCTGCTGTTGTCAGCGCCTACTCTGCTCAACGCCGAAATCAAATTGTTTGTCGAACAGCCGGTCCGCAACGGCATTGCGTCGGGCACCGGCTTGATCGCGGGCTGGGCGGTGTCCGACAACGGCATCGCGTCGGTGGAAGTCAGCGTCGACGGCATTGCAATCGGCCAAATACCCTACGGCGGTTCGCGCGCGGATGTCGGTGCCGCGTTCCCGGAATTTCCGGATTCTGAGAATTCGGGCTGGGGATTTAAATGGGCTTTTGGCCTGCAGACGCCGGGTGAACATGTACTGACCGTCAAGGCGACCGACGGCGAGGGCAACAGCCTGACCCAAAACCTGCCGTACTGGGTGGTGCGGTTCAAATCCAGTTTTATCGGCGACCCCGATGCCGTCAGGCTGAATCAGGCCGATATCTTTATTGACGAAAAGGAAGCCATTCAAATCCGAAACGTACTGGTTGAGGGCGACCCGGTGAATATCTCGCTGCGCTGGGACAAGCCCAGCCAGCAATTCGCCATTATCCAGATTGAAACGCCCGGCGGAGCGCAGCCGAACAGCCTGCCGGTGGCCGATGCCGGCCCGGACCAGACCATCGCGGTCAACCGGCCCGTTACCCTGCCCGGCTTTGGCGGCGACAGCGACGGCCAGGTAGTTCGTTCGCACTGGTACCAGCTATCCGGGCCGCCGGTCGAGATCACCGGCGCCGAACAGCTCAACGCATCATTTACCGCACCCGCGCAGACCGGCAAGCTGAGCTTTATGCTGCTGGTGGTGGACGATCAGGGCGCGACTGCCACCGACCTGGTCAATATCCATATTCATCCACAGAACCAGACTTTGATTACCGATGTGGAGGCGTCGCGTTTTCTGGCGCAGTCGACTTTCGGACCGACCCGTGCCGATATCGCCCGCGTGAAATCGCTCGGCTACCGGGCTTGGTTGAACGAGCAGTTTGCCCAGCCGGCATCGCTGCAACTGCCTTATTTACGCGAACGCCATGTCGGTGTCGGCCGCGACCCCGGCGATCCCAATAGCGATGTGCCGTCACGGCAGGACGCCTGGTGGTTTGCGATCGTCGAGGAACAAGACCAGCTCAGGCAGCGGGTGGCCTTCGCCTTGAGTCAGATCTTCGTGGTATCGGACCGCAACGACGCGCTGGCCATTTCGCAATTCGGCATGGCGGACTATTTCGACATGCTGGCGCGCAATGCCTTCGGCAACTACCGCGACCTGATGGAACTGGTCACCCTGCACCCGGTAATGGGTATGTATCTCAGCATGGTGCAGAACGAAAAAGCCGATCCGGAACGCAATGTGCGGCCGGATGAAAACTACGCCCGCGAACTGATGCAGTTGTTCACCATCGGTGCGCACGAACTGAATATCGACGGCAGCCTGAAGCTGGACGGCCAGGGTAATCCGGTTGCGACTTATGACCAGTCCATGGTGGAAGAATACGCACGGGTGTTCACCGGCTGGAATTTCGCCGATATCGACTGGTTGGCGCCGTTCTACTTCGCCGACCGGACCAAACCCATGGTCGCCTGGGAAGAATTTCACGACTCCGGCGAGAAACAGTTGCTCGGCGGTATACAACTGCCGGCGGAGCAAACCGCCCGGCAGGACCTGGATGCAGCGCTGGACAGCATTTTCAAGCATCCGAACGTCGCGCCGTTCGTCAGCAAGCAATTAATTCAGCGCCTGGTGACCAGCAATCCGACTCCGGCCTATGTGCAGCGGGTGGCCGAAGTCTTTGAAAACGACGGTGACGGCGTTCGCGGCAACCTGCAGGCAGTGGTCCGCGCGATATTGCTGGACAGCGAAGCACGCCGCGGCCATATCGCAGCGCCGGCCCGTTTCGGCAAGCTGCGCGAACCGGTGCTGCGTCTCAGCCATCTGTGGCGCGCTTTCAATGCCAGTCGCGTGGACGGCGGCGAGTTCGGCCAATTTCCCGGGGTATTCGTCTATACCGTTCTGACAAGCAGCGGATTGTATTACCTGAACGAAACCACCGGCCAGGCTCTGCTGCGCGCGCCCAGCGTATTCAACTTTTTCCGGCCGGATCATTCGCCCGCCGGCCCGGTTCGCGACGCCGGGATGGTCGCGCCGGAGTTTCAGATTCTTACCGAAAACAACATGATCGCGACCGACAACATGCTGAATTATCACGCGCAGTACTTTATCACCGGCGAGTTCGAAGACTGGACACATATCAATATCGACTACGAGGCCGGTCTGGCCGACCAGCCCGAACAGCTGCTGGATCACCTGAACGCGCTGCTGCTTTCCGGCGCGATGTCCGGTCCGCTGCGCCAGGCGATTCTGCACCATCTGAACACCGCCGATTTCGGCAACGATGGCAGCGCACCGCGGTCCAGGGCCAAGGATGCGATCAGCCTGATCATTTCTTCCCCCGAATACCAGATTCAGAGGTGATGCGATGAAACTGCTACCCCGGCGGGATTTTCTGGCTCGAATGGCGCTGCTGGCAGGCGGCGCCACCTATGCTGCAACGCAAAGTCGGTTTTCGCTGATTCAGTCGGCGCTGGCAGCCAGTAGCCGCTATGCCGATATCGAGGACTACAAGTCGCTGGTCTGTGTTTTTCTGTTCGGCGGCAATGACAGCCTGAACATGTGGGTGCCCTACCCGCAGGCGCAGTACGACAACTATGCAGCGCTGCGTCAGGCGCTGGCCATTCCGCGCAGCCAGCTACTGCCGGTCAGCGGCAACGAATACGCGTTTCACCAGAACATGCCGGCGATGCGCGACCTGTACAACGCCGGCCAGCTGGCGATCGTCAGCAATGTCGGCAACCTGATCGAGCCGACAACGCGCGAAACTTACCAGAATGAATCGGTCCGGTTGCCGCCGGATCTGTTCTCCCATTCGCATCAGACCGATATGTGGCAGACCAATCTGCCGTCGGATGTGTTCTCCACCAGCACCGGCTGGGGCGGTCGCATGGGTGATTTGCTGGCCGAAGCGAACAGTAACCCGGCGATACCGCCGACTTTCACCCTGACCGGCAGCAACCTGTGGCAGGCCGCGGAAAACCAGCAGGCGTTCAGCGTCAATCCGTTCGGCAGCGTGCAGGGTTTCGAGTTTTTCTCCGATGCCGAATACCCGCCGTGGGCGCAAAGCCGCACCGTCGCGCGGGAAACCGCAATCGACCGGCCGTTCCGCAACCTGCTGGCCAGCCAGTTGGCCGGTTTCAGCCAGGACGCGGTCGCGCGGGTTGCCGAGATCAAGACCGCGCTGGACGGCGCGCCGGAAATCGCCACGCCGTTCACTCAGAACAGCTTCCTGGCCCGGCAACTGCAGATGGCGGCACGCCTGATTTCGGTGCGTGAAAGCCTCGGCATGAAACGTCAGATCATCTTTGTCGGCCTCGGCAGTTTCGACACCCACAGCAATCAGATTTCGGACCACGAAGTGCTGCTCAAGGACCTTGACGATGCGCTGAACTCGTTTTATCTGGCCACCCAGGAACTGAGTGTCGCGGACTCCGTGGTAACCTTCACCGCATCCGAATTCGGCCGCACGCTGACCAGCAACGGCGACGGTACCGACCATGCCTGGGGCGGTGATCAGATGGTCATTGGCGATGCCATCGACGGCGGCAAAGTGTTTGGCGAACCGGCGGTTCTGGCCATTGCCGGACCGGACGATACTGACGATGCCGGCCGATTCATACCGAAACTGGCCGTCGACCAGTATGGCGCAACGCTGGCAAACTGGATGGGTATCAGTGCCGGGGATTCGCTGGATATCTTCCCGAACCTGCAGAATTTCAGCGGGCACGATATCGGCTTCATCGCCTGAGCGGGCGTTGCAACGACAGCCCACTCATTGGGCACTGGAGCCGCAGGCGACCCGCCGGAGCGGGCGCCGTGAAGCATGGCTTCTTGCGCGTTGCGCAAACTGCCCTCTGAGAATCCCAATGGCTGTAGGAGCGCCTTTAGGCGCGAATACCTACCGCATGATAAAGGCTTCGGATAACGATAAATGCTGATCGCGCCTAAAAGCGCTCCTGCACATGAGCTTACTGGCTGCGCCTGCACGCGCTAAACGGTTCCGTCAGAAGGCTTCTTCGCTATAGCGAAACCGCCGTCTGACTCCACCTGCACGCGTTTAACGGCTGCGCCAGAAGGCTTCTTCACTGTCGTGAAACCGCCATCCGGCTTCGCCTACGCTACGAAAGATGCGGGTGCGAGACTCCTTCTTATTCGGGCAGGGTACTTGGACCAGCGGCGCAGCGGTTGGCGGAAGCGTGTAATTCTCCTACTATTTCAGCATCAGCACTTGCCGCGCCAAAGGAATCCGCAAATGATCAGAGCCTATGCCAGCCACGGACCCGGCCAGCCGTTTGAAGCCTTTGAATACGAACCCGGCGCGCTCGGTTCGAACGACGTCGAAATCGATGTACTCGCCTGCGGGATTTGTCACTCCGATTTGTCGCTGGTAGAAAACGACTGGAGCAATACCCGCTACCCGTTTGTCGGCGGGCACGAAGTGGTCGGAACGGTGGCCGCGGCCGGCGACGATGTCACTCATCTGAAATCCGGCGATACCGTCGGGCTGGGCTGGCACAGCGGCGCCTGCATGGTCTGCGAGCGCTGCATGAGCGGCGATCACAACCTGTGCCGACGCAGTCAGGCCACCCTGCTGGGCCGCCACGGCGGATTTGCCGAAAAAGTACGCTGCCAGTCGGAATTTGCCGTGCGCCTGCCCAGGGATGTCGATGCGCAAAAGGCCGGACCGCTGTTTTGCGGCGGCATTACCGTTTTCAATCCTATCGTGCAGTTCGATGTGAAACCGACCGACCGGGTCGGGGTGATCGGCATCGGCGGCCTGGGCCACCTGGCAGTCCAGTTTCTGGCCGCGTGGGGCTGCGAGGTGACCGCATTCAGTTCCAGCGACGCCAAAAGCGAATCGGCGCGGGCGATGGGCGCGCATCATGTGGTGAATTCCCGCGACCCGGATCAACTGGCCGGCATTGCCGATTCGCTGGATTTCATTATTTCCACGGTGAACGTGCCACTGGACTGGCAGGCTTATCTGAACGCCCTGAATGCGCGCGGCCGGTTTCACCATGTCGGCGCGGTGCTGGAGCCGATACCGGTCCCGGCCTTTGCGCTGATCAACGGCATGCGCAGCCTGTCCGGCTCGCCGGTGGGGTCGCCGGCGGTGATCCGCAGCATGCTGGAATTCTGCGCCCGCCACCGAATCGAAGCGGTAACCGAACATTTCCCGATGAGCCGCATCAACGATGCGTTCGAGCACCTGGCTGCCGGCAAGGCCCGCTACCGGGTGGTGCTGGACAATGACTGGAGCTGACTGCCAGACATGAAGATAGAGACATGAAGATCGAATACCGGGAAGCGCTGCCCGACCCCCTTCAGTACAAGACCTTGTTTGACAGCACTGGCTGGAACGCCAGGTACGGCGCAAACATCGAAGAGTTGCAAAGCGCGCTGAAGGCAAGCTGGCATACGGTCTGCGCGTCCGACGCAGACAATCTGGTCGGCTTCGGCCGGGTGGTATCCGACGGCGTGCTGTACGCGGTGATTTTCGATCTGATTGTCGCGCCGGAATACCAGCGCCGGGGCATCGGGCGTCAAATGCTGAATCGGCTGATCGACAAATGCCGGGCGGCCGGCATTCGCGACATTCAGTTATTCTGCGCGGAAGGCAAAATTGACTTCTACCGCAAAGCCGGCTTCACGGTCAGGCCGGCAGGCGCACCGGGCATGCGGCTGACCGCCGACGTCTAGTCCTGCTTACCGCGGCCGACCAGCCAGTCCGGATAGTAGTTGCGGTAAAACCACTTCAGATACCAGTTCGGCTGAAACGGCCGCCACCGGCCTTCAGTCTGTGCCAGGCGATCGGCAATCGCGACGACCGCACGGGGATTGAAGCCGAGACCCATATGCGCGCCGCCGACATGGATATTCTCGACATCGGTTCGCGGCGACTTCTCTGTCGTCGACTGCCAGGCGACCACACCGTCACCCTTGGTATACAAAGCCGTAGTCGGTACCGGCGGCGGCGTGGCGAGCTGGGTCAGAAAATCGGCCGGCATTTCATCGTACTGGGTGTCGCTGAACATCTCGTAGAGCTTTTGCACGTTGCTGGCCCGGGGGTTGCCGCGAAACGGGCTGCCCATGGTAATCACCAGCCGCACGGCCTCGGGCGTCTCCCGCGCCAGTTCGCGCACGAATACGCCACCGAGGCTCCAGCCGACCAGGCTGACCCTGCGTTGATAGCGCTGATGCAGTTCCAGTACGCGTGCTCGCATGCCATCGTGCAGCTCCCGGCTGTAGCCGGTGTTATAGCCCAGCTTCCAGCGGTGCGCCGCATAACCGAGCTCGCCAAGCAGGCGACGCAGCGGGACCGTGGATTTGGAGCTGGCCAGAAAGCCGGGCAGCACCAGTACCGGATGCCCGTCGCCCTGCGGCAGATGGCGCCTCAGCACGAACATCGGAACCATACCGAATGCGTCGGCCAACGCACGCCCTTCCATCAGAAGCAGCAGCCTCGACGGGCGGCGGAATTGTTCGCGGTACTGGTCGGCCGGTGCGCTCATCGGTCTTTCCCGTCCAGCAGGGCCATGGATTCATCCAGCGCCTGAGTGGCTTCCCGCAGGCGCTGCAAGGTATCTGATACTGGCGGTTCCGGAAGCATGGCCTGGGTTGTGTCGTTAGTCGAACCGGTCTGTGGAATAGCGGCTTCCAACTCGCCGAGCGAGCGCTGGATTGCATCGCCCAGGCGTTCGGGGTCCGGCACAATTTCGCGGCAGGAAGTCAGACTGACCGAGACCCGCCCGGCATAGCTGAAAATGACGACGGTCAGGCCCAGACCGTCCATAATCGGCGCGGTGCCGAAATGCTGACTGACCCTGGCCCCGGCCAGATACAGCGGCATCGGCGGGCCCGGGACATTGGTGATCGCCAGGTTGAAGAACGGTCGGTGTTTTTCGCCGAGCTTGGTGCGCGTATACAGGCGCGCGGCCAGCGCCGCGGTTTCAGACGGTATGAACTCGGTAATCCGGTTGGCCGGCAGCGCCCCCGAATAGGCCTTGGAACCCCGGGTGTTGCCGACAATCTTGGTCAGGCGCGTCAACGCATCGGCTTCACGGGTTTCCAGATTGACCAGCATCGCCGATACCTGGTTGCCCATTTCACCCTTCTGTTGTTCCTTCCGCACTGAAATCGGCGCCATCGCTACCAATGGCCTGACCGGCAGTGCATCGCGCGACTGGAGATACTCTCGCAGCCCGCCGGCACACAATGCCAGCATCACATCGTTCACCGTCGCGCTCGGTACCGCCTGCTTAACGGCCCGAATACGGGAAAACTCGATATCCACAGCCCAGAATGTGCGGTGCGCGGATACCGCTGCATTGAGTACCGAGCGCGGCGCGGTCAAAGGCAGCGGCGGCGGGTTCAATGGTTTGGCCTTGCGGGCATCGGCCAGTTTCCGGGCACCGGTTGCGACCTCGCCGACAAAGCGCGCCAGTTCCATCGGCTTGCCGCCGAGCCGCGCATAGGCTTTTGCAATCATCGTGGCCGCTCCCGGTATTTTTTCCGGCCGCCAGCGGTCTTTTTGACGCACCTCGCGCGGCACCGGGGTGACGTCCAGCAGCGCTGCCATCAGTTCGGCGCCGGAGCCGCCGTCCACCGATGCGTGGTGAATCTTGGAAATGATGGCAAAGGAGCCGGCGGCCAGCCCCGGAATACCGTCGACGCCATCGACAAAGTACATTTCCCACAACGGCCGGCTGCGATTCAGCGGACGGCCGAATATATGCGCGGCCAGATCCATCAGTTGTGCCAGGCCGCCCGGCCGCGGCACTGCGATTTGCGGCAGATGAAAATCCAGCTCGAATTCCGGATCGTTGATCCAGTACGGGTGAGACAGGTTCAGCGGGACTTCGACCAGCCGTTCCCGAAAGACTCTGGATAATGGCAGCCGGCTTTCAATATGGGCTCGAAAGGTCCGGTAATCGTAGTCCGGCGGCGCGTCGGTCGCATTCAGCAGGTAAATCCCGCCGATATGCATCGGCGAGCGGTACGACTCCAAATAGATAAATGAGGCATCCAGCGCGGACAACGGCCGCATCAGCGGTAATTCCTTGTATTCATACGACCCATTGGAAGAACCCGCCGGAATTCTAGCACGGTCCGTACTCAGCGGCCGGGCGCGGCTGCCACGCCGTATTCTACGAAATGCCGGTACCCGCTCAATGCGCGGAATCCCCACCGATGCGGTAAGGATTCCACTTAGCGGTTACATGCCGCAACCATATAGGGCTTTGCAGCGCTTACTAATGACGCTTCACGATCGCCACATCGATCAAATCGAGCATCGCCTGCGCTGAGGCCGAAGACAGGCGGCCCTTGTCAGCAGCACTGCGCAGCGACCGTTTTATCCCGGAAAGCAAACCATGAGCATAAAATTGCAGCCGCCACTGAGATAGCCAGATGGCGACATGCAACTGGTTTTCGATCCGCCACCGCATTTCCCACGACAGACCACTGGCGTGCAGGATGTCAACGAAACTTACAGGGTTGGCTGCCAGCGTCTGGTCCTTGGCCTGCAGCCACGCGCGGACCGGACCGATCATCGGTTCGCCGGCCGGTGCGAGATCGCCCGCGTGATACGCCGTAACCAGTGCCGGTGGCACCTGGTTCAACGGTACTCTTGGATGGTGCACCAAAACGGACGCCTGATTCGGTGTAATGACCGGCTCCGCTGGAAACGGGCTGGCCAGGGGAAATGTTTCCAGCGTCAGGTTTTCGGACCCGGACCCGGCCAAGCCGCTGATGCGGGTTATATCGCCACTGAACGCATTACTGATGAATGCGGTATCGCAATCGGCAGCCAATGCAATCTGAAACGGTGCAATACCGACACCGTCGGCTACCGTCAGCACCTGACTGACGCCCAGATGTCCGGCAGCCAGGCCGCCTACTCGAATGATTCTGGCGTCAGGCTGGCCGATATCGAGCGCACCAGATACCGGGACCAGTGCTGAATCGCCATCGCAGAGTTGAACGAAATCCCCGAGAGCCACACCGGTATTCAGTTGATCGAACGGCGGCTTTGGTGGCAGCACAGGCTGGCTTGGCAGCGGCAACGGTGCAGAAACGGCAAAGCCGCCGCCGGCCTGCTGCCTGATCTGCGCGAGAAAGACGTCTGGCGCGAAAAACGCCGGAGTCCCGGCCGGTGCATTGTGGATGGAAAATTGCGCCAGCAGGCTTCGGCCATTCATCGCGAACTCGACTGCCTCTACCGCATCCAATGCTACGGCCGATACACCCAGACCCACAATTTCACGGACCTCGGCGGTATCCGCAAACATATCCACAATAGCTACACTGGCCTCGCCCATTCCCTGCAAACCGATAGCCAGGTGGTCACCGGATGGGGAAAATGCCAGCGACAGCGGCTGGCCATCGAGCGCAACTGTGGATTCCACAACCGCCTGACCGTCACCAAAGCCCCGAAGGATCAATAACTCATTGGGCCGGATGCGTACGGCGGCTGCACTGTCGCCATCCGGCGATAGCGAAAATGCAAGTACCGCACCGTCTCCGCCCAACGAAATAGGCTCACCCAAGGCGGGCACATCCGGCAGGCCGTGGATCGGCGTTAATACATTGCCGCCAGCCTCATATGGCGGCTGTAACTCACCGAGAAACGGAGTCGGGTCAAATGCCGAATCCAGGCCATAGGCCACTCCACTGGACTTGGGCAGCAGAAAATGCAGCTCTGTGGCGCGGGCCAGCGGCTGGCTCGCCGCGGAAACCGAGCTCAATACAAGGGCTAGCGATAGCCCCACCCACTTTATACGATTCAAACCGTTCATCTTCCTGTCCTCCTGAATACTTGGCCGTGCAGTTGCCCGGCAGCTCGGCAAACCTGGGCCGGCTGGGAGCCCGATCGACTATAATTTCGGAGAAATGACCAGTCATGACGCCACAATGATCCGGCGTGACGCCGGCTGATCCACGCATGAAGCGACGACCAGAAGTGCCGGAAACCGGGCCGCCAGGGACGATTTGCTTTGGCCCGTTTCACCTGGATGTCGCCCACCACGCGCTCTACAAGGACGGTGTGAAGCTCGCGATCGGTGCGCGGGCGCTGGACTTGCTGATTTATCTGGCCGAACGGCCGGGACAACTCGTCTCCAAGCGCCGGCTCATGGATGCAGTGTGGTCGGAAACCGTAGTGACAGAGAACGCGATAGCCCGCTCGGTAAAGGAAATCCGCCGGGTGCTGCACGATGACGCCAGAAACCCGGCCTACATCGAGACCATTGCCAGGCGCGGCCTGCGCTTTGTCGGCGAAGTGTCGGCCGAAGCCCGACACAAGCCCAGGCCTAGCAATAGCGCCACATTGTGGGTTGGACTACTCGTTGCGGTTCTTTTGATGATTGCAACAGCGGGCTGGGTAATGCTGCGCAAACCGGTGCCGGCGGAATCCATCGTGGTAGCCGTGTTGCCGCTGAAGAACAACAGTGGTAACGCCGAACAGGAATTTATCAGCGACGGCCTGACCGAAGAACTGATCGCCAGGCTGGGCCGCATCAACAGCCACCGCGTAGGCGTAATCGCGAGTACTTCGGCGTTCAGCTATAAGCGCTCTTCGTTGTCGGCTGCCGAAATCGCGCAGGCGCTTAACGCAGACTACCTGATCGAAGGCAGCGTCCGCTGGAATGAAGACCGGATCATGGCCTCAATTCAACTTATTGATGCCGGCGATCAGATTCAGGTCTGGTCAAAGCATTTTCAACAGCCCTGGCCGGACCGGTTTTCGGTGCAGAATGCCATCGCACAACAGATTGCCAACGAACTGGCTGTGAAGCTGATCGAGGAGCAGCCCTCTCCCGAAGTGGCACCGGAGGCATATGTCGATTATCTGAAGGGCCACTATTTCTTTACCAACTGGACCGAGCACGGGTTTTCCAAAGCCTTGGACCACTATCATCGGGCAATTGCGAAAGACCCGGGTTTCGCCCTTGCCTACGCCGGCCTTTCCAATGTCTATGGAACCTTGGGTTTCTGGGGTTTTATCGCACCGCAGGAGGCTGACAAACTTTCGTATTCAAATGCCCAAAAAGCGCTTGAATTGGACCCACAGGCCTCGAGTCCCAATATTTCCCTGGCCATGCACGCATTGTTCTACCGTCGCGATATCGCAGACGCCAAACACCACCTGTCACTGGCGCAGCGCTTAAACCCATCGAACCCGGACCTGATACTTCCGCAAATCAACCTGGCCTGGGGTGAAAACGACTGGCAGACGGCACTGAAAAATGCCCGCCGGGGTGTACGCCTGGACCCGATGTCTCCGCTGCTCAATACTACAATCGCCTACAGTTTTTATTTTGGCCGTCGGTATGACGAAGCCATACAGGCCGCGGAGCGGGTTCTTGAACTGAATGAATTTTTTCCGACCGCCCACGCAACGATGGCTCTGGCGGCAATCCAGCTCGGCCGGCATGACCTGGCCCGGGCATCCGCAGGCCGGGCCAGAGAGTATTCCAACGATCAACCATCTATGATCGCTCTGGATGGAATGATCGCGGCCCTGACCGGCGACAAATCAACCGCCAGCGATGCTTTCGACCGTTTATCCACGCTACAGAAAAGCCGCTACATTTCCCCGCTGCACTTTGCCTGGGTTTTGATCAGTCTGAATCGTGAGCCTGAAGCCTTGGGCTACTTACGGGCAGCGCTGGACGCCGGCTCGCCTGACGTGATTTATCTGCCGTACGACCCGCTATATGACAACCTGCGGCCGTCCGTTGCATTCGCCGAACTTTCCGAAAGGGCCCGGCAGCCTGTTCCGAATGTCGAATAGGGCTCCGAATGATAGGGTGGCGGGCGAATGGCCGTCGGCGTGAGTCCTGATAAGCAGGTTGCGGACATCCTATTCCTGCCGGCAGTACGCTATGATGGATAGTGAAGCCTGACTGGGGAATTCCCGGCTGCTAAATCAGTCGGTGGGCTTCGGTACATTGTTCGGGCGCGGTGGCCGATGCCTGGCTGCTGACGCTCAAAAACCGAGGGAGAGCACACGTGGAACTTTCAATTCTTGAATACCCGGCCATCGGATTCGTACTGCGGTGGATTCATATTTTCGCCGGCGTCACCTGGATCGGCCTGCTGTATTATTTCAACTTCGTTCAGGGCGAATACTTTAAAGAAGCCGACGGCGGCGCCAAATCGGACGCGATTCAGAAACTGGTCCCAAGAGCCCTGTGGTGGTTCCGCTGGGGTGCAATGTTCACCTTCCTGAGCGGTCTCGGGCTGCTGTATTTCTACAAACTGACCGGGTTCGGCATTCTGGTCGGGGCCGTGCTCGGCACCATCATGTTCCTGAATGTCTGGCTGATTATCTGGCCGAACCAGAAAACCGTCATCGCATCGGCCAAGCAGGTCGCCGGCGGCGGCGACCCGATTGACGGTGCTGCAGCGGCGCTGGGCAAGGCGGGCCTGGCGTCGCGGACCAACACCCTGTTCTCCATTCCGATGCTGTTTTTCATGGCTTCTTCAAGGCACCTGCCGGGAATCCAGGACGCGTTCGCCAGTGTCAGCATGGTGGCCAAAATCGCGGTATTCGGTTTGATTCTGCTGCTGGCGCTAAACGGCATCAAAGGCAAGACCGGCCCGATCACCAGCGTTAACGGGGTGATTCATATGGGTCTGCTGCTGACCCTGGTGCTTTATTTGATGATCGAATTTCTCTGACGTTTGACCGCAGCCCGGGAAGCTTCCCGGGCTGCGGACCTATTCCCGACCGACACCCGCCGGCTAGAGCAAAAACACCTTGGCCAGAAAGGCCAGTGCAATCACCGTGACCGGCAGCGGACACTCCGCCATTCTGCCGCTAAGCAGCTTGATCGCGGCGTAGCTGACAAACCCGAGCCCGATACCGTGCGCGATGGAAAAACTCAGCGGCATGGCCAGTGCGGTAATCATCGCCGGCGCATATTCGCTGATGTCCTGCCAGTCGAATTCGGCGAAACCTCTCGCCATCAGGCACGCGACAAACAGCAGAGCCGGAGCGGTGGCATAGGCCGGAATACTCTCCGCCAGCGGCGCCAGAAACAAGGTCAGTAAAAACAACAGCGCGACGGTACAGGCCGTTAAACCGGTGCGGCCACCGGCCTGCGTACCGGCCGCGCTTTCGATATAGCTGGTGGTCGGCGACGTGCCGAACAGTCCGCTGGCGACCGATGCGCCCGAATCCGCCAGCAGCGCCCGGCCCAGGCGCGGCAATCTGCCGCTTTTATCCAGCAGCCCGGCCTGCTGCGCCACGCCGATCAGCGTGCCCGAGGTATCGAACAGGTCAACGAAAACAAAGGTGATAATGACCGCCAGCAACGACCACTCCAGTGCGCCCGCGATATCGAGCTGAAGCAGCACGGCCGACGGATCGGGCGGCAGCGCAACAACCCCTTTCCATTCCGACACGCCAAGGGCAATACCGATGCCGGCGGTCAGCAGAATACCGATCAGCACCGCGCCGTGTATCCCGCGCCGGTACAGCGCCGCGATGACGAAAAAACCGAGCAGAGCCAGCATGGCCGGCGCCCGGTCGAGTTCTCCGAGCGCGATCAGCGTCTCCGGATGATCGACAATCACGGCCGCGTTCTTTAGCCCGATCACCGCCAGAAATAACCCGATGCCGACCGATATCGCATGCTTCAGCGTGATCGGAATGCCGTTGATCAGCCATTGACGGACCGGCAGGGTGCTCAACAGCACAAAGATCAGACCGGCGACAAAAACCACACCCAGCCCGGTTTGCCAGCTAATCCCGAGACCCAACACCACGCCGTAGGTAAAAAACGCGTTCAGACCCATGCCGGGCGCCAGCGCGACCGGATAATTGGCCAACAGCCCCATCAGCGCGCTGCCAAATGCAGCCGCCAGGCAGGTCGCAACGAATACCGCACCGAAATCCATCCCGGCATCGGCCAGAATCAGCGGGTTGACGAATGCGATATAGGCCATGGTCAGGAAAGTGGTCAGTCCGGCCAGCAGTTCGGTTCTGATATCGGTCCGGTTGGCGCGCAGCTTGAACACGGTTTCCAGCATGGCGTTTCCTTTAGGCGTTACTGTTGCAGAACATTATGCCGACGCAGAATTTCCACGACCCGCTTTTTGGGAATGGGCTTGAAGTCGCCAACGGCCTTGGCAGCGAATAAGGCGTTATAAACAGCTTCTTCGGTGGCTTCGATGACCGCAGCGAAAAAGCCGGACATGGCGGCGTTGCCGAGCTCTGTGACATCCAGGGTTTTCGCGCCGTTGCCGCGGCGCAGTTCGGCTGCGGTGGAAAATGCCAGTACATAATCCCCGGAGCCGTTGGACATGATGCCGCCGGTTCTGCCGATACCCAGCATGGCCCGTTTTGCCAGACGTTTCAGATTGCGATCCGACATCGGCGCATCGGTTGCAATGACAATCATCACCGAACCGTCCGGACCGGTCTTTTGAGCCTCGACCGCTTTCAGTTTGCGCCCGATGGGGACGCCCGCAATATGCAGATCGCCGCCGTAATTTGCCTGTAGCAATACTCCGAGGTGATAGTTGTCGATCTTTCTCGAGGCGGTGCCGATGCCCGCTTTAAAACCAAACGCAACGGTACCGGTGCCGGCACCGACATTGCCTTCGGCAACGGCCCCCGAGCGGGCCACGCGAATGGCGGACAAAACATCAGCCTTGTCAATCACCCGTTGGCGAATATCGTTGATACGACCATCGTTGGTCTCACCGACAACCGCATTGACCGAACGTACCTTTTCGTTGCCCGGATAGGCCAGCGTCCATTCGATCACGCCGGCGGCCGTTTCCGGCACGCTCAGAGTATTGGTCAGAAGGATCGGAGTTTCGATTTCTCCGAGCTCGATGATTTGCGAAATTCCCATCATCTTTCCGTAGCCATTGGCCTGAAAAAAACCGGCAGGTACCTTTTCCTGATAGAGATTACCGGAGTGCGGCAGTATTGCTGTCAGGCCCGTATGGATGCCTTTATCGGCATCATTGAGGGTAAGTTGCCCGACCAGCACACCCGGAACGTCCGTGATCGCATTGAAGGCCCCTGTGGCCATGTGGCCCGGCGTGATACCCAGATCGCGAGCCCGCGGACTGGAAACCGAAGCGGCTTCTTCCGACCGGCAAGAAGAACAAACCAGCACCAGCAATAAGCCGAGCTGAATAAGGCTTTGTTTCATTGTCAACGCTCTCCTGCCATCTATAGTGATCCGTTTGTTGCCAGGCCGGCAATGTCATGATTATCCATTCGGCGGGCCGCACGCAAGCCGCCAAAGCAAGCGCGAGACTCCCTGGTCAGATGACCGTTGTGATCGACCAACGCCAACGCTAACGTTCTTTGGTAAGCTAGGCGGCCGGCGAAAGCCGTGCCGAACATGGAAGAGAAGCCGTTTTTGTCAACCCGTGAGAAATTTATGCCATACTGCAAAATCTTCGTTAGCACATTTTTTCTATTGGCCACTACCAGCATGAGCGTCGCGCAAAAACCGCTGAAAATCTACATTTCCGCCGATATGGAAGGCGTTGCCGGTGCCGTTACCGAACAGCAACTCGGACCGGCCGGTTTTGAATATCAACGCTTTCGTGAATTCATGACCGCCGAAGTCAATGCCAGCATCGCAGCCGCGCGCGAAGCCGGCGCGACTGAAATCGTGGTGAGCGATTCGCACGGCAACGGTCAAAACCTGCTGATCGAAAAACTGCCGGAAGATGTCAAAGTCATCCGCTCCTGGCCGCGCGCACTGGGCATGATGGAAGGCATCGACAGTTCTTTTGACGGCGCTATTTATATCGGCTACCACTCGTCCACACATAATCCGGAAGGGGTACGCGCGCACACCAAATCCAGCGCCAAATTAACCGATATCAAAATCAACGGACAGTCGGTATCGGAAGGTATCTTCAACGCGATGATCGCCGGCCATTTCGATGTACCGATCATTATGGTCTCGGGCGACGATATTGCAGTGAAGGAAAACCGGGATGCGATCGGGCCGATCGAAGGCGCGGTTGTCAAAGAAGCCATCAGTTTTCATTCCGCCAAAACGCTGACGCCGCAAGCAGCCTATAAATTAATCGCCGAGAAAACCAAAAGCGCCATTCAGAATATCGAAAAATACAAGCCGCTGAAAACCAAGACGCCGGTCACGGTGGATATCAGCTTCAAGCATTACCGGGCAGCGGAAATGCTGGCGTTTATGCCGGGCGCGACGCGCGTGGATTCCCATACCGTGCGCTACATTGCCAAGGATATGATCGAAGCGTCACGCTACACGACGTTTGTATTGGGCTATGACTCCAATTTAAGCCCATAGGCACACCAGGATCTCGACAAACCCGCCGGAGTAACGTTCCATAATGGTAAAGCGGTGACTTTTGGCCCTTATGCTGCACACCACCACGGGCTAAGCTGTCGATATCCGCAAGGATGGAGACGACGATGATCCGTATTAGCGACGTCAGCAAGAGCTATGGCGAACTGCTGGCCGTTGACCGGCTGTCATTTGCGATTCAAAAAGGTGAAATCTTCGGCCTGCTCGGGCCGAACGGCGCCGGCAAAAGCACGGCGATTGCCATCACCTGCGGCCTGCTGGTACCCGACCGGGGCGAAGTACAGGTTAACGGCCACCGGCCGGTATCCAAAGCCGCCAAACGACAGATCGGCCTGGCGCCGCAGAGCCTGGCTATGTACGAAGACCTTACCGGGCTGGACAACCTGCACTTTTTCGGCAGCCTGTACGGACTGGAAAAGCCGTTGCTGGAAGAACGGATTCAGTGGGTGCTCGAGTTCTCCGGCCTGACCGATCGCGCCAAAGACCGGGTGGAAACCTATTCCGGCGGCATGCAGCGGCGGCTGAACCTTGCGATTTCCCTGCTGCACGACCCGGAGTACCTGTTGCTGGACGAACCGACAGTGGGCGTCGATCCGCAATCACGCAATAAATTATTCGACTGCGTGCTGGCGCTGAAAGCGCGCGGAAAAACCATTATCTACACCACCCATTACATGGAAGAAGCACAGCGGCTTTGCGACCGCGTGGGCATTATCGACCATGGCCGCCTGCTGGCACTCGGAACCGTGGACGAACTGATCGGCGAACACGGCGGCGACGGCGAGATCAGCGTAACCACCGCCGAGCAGACCATTGTCAAAACCACCGGCCGGCCGATTGCCGATATGAAAGCCTTGCTGGACGCGCACGACGATATTCGGGATCTGAAATTGATCCGGCCCAGCCTGGAAAGCGTGTTCCTGAACCTGACCGGGCGACAGCTGAGGGACTGATGCGATGAATATCCTGCTTTCGATGGTCAAGAAAGACTTCAAGCTGATCTTCCGCGACAAGATGACGGTGTTTTTCACCTTTATTTTTCCGATTCTGTTCGCGGCGTTCTTCGGTTCGATCTTCTCTGGCGGCAGCGACAACAACCAACTGTCGGTCGCTGTGGCGGACCTCGACCGGACCGCGGATTCCGAGGCCTTCGTTCAGCGCCTGATCGACAGTGACGAACTGGCGGTAGACGTCATGGAAGAACCGGCCGCTCGAAACGCGGTACGCCGCGGCAGCAAAGTCGCCTATATTTTGATTCCGGCGGGTTTTGGCGAAAAATACGGCAGCCTGTTTACCGGCGGCACGCCGGAGCTGACCATCGGCGTGGACCCGAGCCGGCAGGCGGAATCCGGGATTCTGCAGGGCAGCCTGATGAAGCTCGGCGTCGAGCGCTTTGAGAACGCACTCTCCGACAACCAGCAACTCAGCGCCCAGCTCGACCAGTCCATCGCCGCGATCGAGCAAAGCGACGACATGCCCGAGCAGTGGAAATCCCTGCTCGGCGACTATCTGCCGCAGATAAAGGCGCTGACCGAACAGGACGCGGCCGACAACTCAACGGATAACCCGGACGGCGCTACGACTGGCATGGCGGGCGCGTTTACACCCCTGGCATTGAATTTTGAGGACGTTGCAATACAGCGCGACGGGCCTCAGAACGGCTATGCGGTGACCATTCCGCAGGCCATGTACTGGGCGATCATGGGGGTAGTGATGGGCTTCGGCGTATCGCTGGTACAGGAAAACACGTTCGGCACGATGACGCGGCTGGTGACAGCCCCAATCACCCGCACCCAGATACTAGGCGGCAAATCGCTGGGCTGCTTTATCGCGTTGTGCATGGTTTCCGGCGCACTGTTTCTGATAGCCAATCAGGTGTTCAGCGTGCCTATTGACGCCCCGCTGAAGCTGGTGCTGGCGATCGCGTCGGTCGGCGTCGGCTTTGTCGGCATCATGATGTTCCTGGCCGCGATCGGCAAAACCGAACGCGGCGTTTCCGGCCTCGGCTGGGGCGTGATGATGATCTTTGCGATGTTCGGCGGGGCGATGATCCCGCTGTTCGTGATGCCCGGCTGGATGAAAACAGTCAGTCATTTGAGCCCGGTCAAATGGTCTATCCTGGCTTTCGAAGGCGCAACCTGGCGAAATTTCAGCTATTCCGAACTGATCCTGCCCTGCGGCATTATGCTGGTGCTCGGGATTACCTGTTTTATTATCGGCAGCCGGACGCTGAAGCTGGAAAACTAATGCCTGGGTACCGGCCGCTCAGGATCGGTATTCATCCCAACGATCTGAGTCTGTCGATGGCCGGCGATCTGGATCGTCTGCTGGGGCAGCGCCTTGAACCGGTATCGTATTCCGCCTGCTTCGCAGCCTGAAAAGCCCGGCCGTGGCCGGGCTTGTGATGATCGCCCTGACGCGGTATCAGGCCGCGGTATCAGGCGCTGTGTTCCGGCGCGACCTTCGCGGACACCCAACCGAGCACCGCGCCGCCGATCAGGTAGACCAGCAATGCTTCAAATATCCACCAGCCCCAGATTTCCATCGGCAGGTTGAATACGCCGGACCAGCCAAGCGACGCGGTCAGATGGAACAGCCACAGCACCAGACCGAACTTGACTCCCTTCAGCCAGCCGGCGCCACTGAACGAACCGCGGATGACGCTGTAAATACCGGCTGCGACCAGCGCACCGAACAGGCCGGTGGCGATCCAGCGCGGCATCAGCGCCGCCATGTCCGGCGGATCCTGATTCAATTCCGGCCGCCAGAACGAGGCCGTCTGCTTGTACACGTCGGTCAGCACGCCTTCGTGAATCAGCGGGCCGGTACCCATGCTGACCAGCCATTGAACGATATAAAGACAGATACCCCCGATAAAAATGACCTTCCAATTCATTATCGTGATCTCCCTCGTTTTGGCCTAAGTATAGACCGCCGCCCCAAAATTCGCGATCAGCGGCCTGCGCCCTTCAAGTGCCGGCGCAAAAAGTCTTCGACAATGCGCCAGGTCCCGGTCAGATCGGCCTGACTGCGCTCGGCGACCAGCATCGAACTGCCATGGACGCCGCCGTCGACCACCTGCACGGACACGCCGGCTGCCTTGAACTGCGCGGCCTGCTCGATCACGCTCGGGACTTTCATCTCCGAGGCCGGCCGAAACACGACCAACGGCCGGCTGACCGCAGGCAGGCTTTCCATCGGGTTGCAGTCTGCCATCGGGCCGCCGGAAGCCGGCGAGAACGCAAGTGCGGCATCAATGCGTTCAGCCGCCGCCGCTGCCAGCGTGATCACCAGTCCGGCGCTGTAGCTGCTGCCCCAGACGGCCAGCGGACCGGTACTGCGGCCGGCCGCGAATTCCAGCGCGGCGAGCAGGTCCGGATAAGCCTCGCAATAACCGAAAGACTGTCCGGCGGGCAAAGCATCAACGGTCCGGTTCCCAATTCCGAAGCGGTCACCGCCGGCGCGCTGATCGACCGCCAGTACCTGATAGCCCAAACCGCGCAAGCGATCAATGATTTCGGGATACTCGCCGCGCGCACTGCCACCGGCCTGATGAAACAGGACAATCGTCGGGGCCGAACCGGTTTCCTGGACTGCATGCCAGTCGGCAAAGACAGTCAGCCCGTCCGCCGCTGAAAAGCTGACTTCTTCAGCCTGCAGCGCCGTACCGGCAAGCAGTATCAGTAGGCAAAGTATTCGTTTCATTCTCAGGACTGCCAACTACGGCAGGTATTTATTATCCAATGTTTATTAAAAGCCGAGCACAGGCGATTGCAACCGACGATTCGGTATCACGAACCGGTCAGGCGCCGGAGCGACCGGTCAGGATTCGATCGCAGCCAGCACGGCTTCGACCACCTCGGGTAACGCAGGCACCCAGCGCATCACCAGCAGTAAATCGTTTTCCTGATCCACATAGATATAGTTGCCGCCGAAACCGGATGCCCAGAACGCGCTCTCCGGCGCGGCCGGAATACGCTGCCGGTCGGTGTTCAGCCACCACATATAACCGTAATCCTTGCGCACCGGCGTCGGCTGCCGCAGTGCGCGAATCCAGTCTTTCGGAATGATCTGCTCGCCGTTCCAGTTGCCGTTGCGCAAGAACAGCAGCCCGAATCGGGCATGATCCAGGGTACTGATGAAAATACCGCCACCGAAGTGCCCGCCGCCCGACACCGATTGCACTTTCACGCCATCCACCGTGACCCAGGAATTCTTGTAGCCGTGCCAGCGCCAGGTGTTCGATGCACCGATGCGGTCCATCACATTTTCCTTCAGCACTTGTGGCAGCGGTTTGCGCCAGACTTGCAGCATCGCATAGGCCAGCAGGTTTACGCGCACATCGTTGTATTTGAAATACTCGCCCGGCGCATGCAGTTCGCGGTTCGGCCATGCATCGGGATCGTCGCCTTCCGGCCGATCCGCCCAGTCCGGAATGTTCCACAGCGTTCCTTGCCAGTCTGAAGTCTGGTTCAGCAGATGGTGCCAGGCGATCGGACGATTGTGATCGGAAGCGAAATAGTCACCCGGCACGTATTTCGCGACCGGCTCATTGACATCCCGAATCAGTCCGTCACGCAGCGCCAGCGCGGTCGTGGTTGACAGATAGCTTTTGGCCACGCTGAAAGTCATGTCCACGCGATCCAGATCGCCCCACTCCGCGGCAATCATGCCGTGGCGGATAATCAGCCCGCTGCTGCCGGCCCGGGGTTTGGTCGGGCCCAGAATACGAAAATCGGGTTCGCGTGGGGAAAAAGACTCGAAAATCACCTGGTGCAGATCGCTCGGCTCGGTTACCGCCTTTTGCTGCGCCAGCGCGACGGCCGCTTTCAGTTTTTCCGCGTTCATGCCGAGCGCTTCCGGAGATTGGCGCTGCCATTGGTGGCGCGGTGGAAAATACGTGCCGGTTTGAACGTCTCTAGGTTGAGCGTCTTTGGCCGACAGATTGGTCGAGACCAGCAAAATCAGCAACAAGCGCAAAGTCTGAACAAGCATCAGCACAATCCTCCTGGCAGTCAAACAGAGATGCACAGCGTATCAGGATAAGCAACGCCGCACGCGATTATCTTCTGATCTGCCATCGACTTGGCGGACCTGGCCAACGGACTGCCGAGACAGCGGAACCAAGGACTGGCACATACTCTCCTAGTTATCGGACGATGCCGGTAACGGGCATTCAATGTCAGGAAAATGCATGTCAACACACCCCGCTATCAGTCGGCGCCACTGGTTGAAAGGCGCAACCGCGCTTTCGGTGCTGGCGGCTCTCGAACCGCAGGCATTGTTTGCCGCGCCGGACCCGGTCATGAAGTCGGTTCCGGCCGACCGATATTGCATTCCGGCGGTCGGCATGGGCACCTGGATTACCTTCGACGTCGGCCGGGGAACGGCCGGACGGGCACAGCGGCTTGCGGTGCTGAAGCGTTTCTTCGACCGTGGCGGGCACCTGGTCGATTCCTCACCGATGTACGGCTCGGCACAAGAAGTACTCGGCTACTGCCTGGACCGGCTGGACAACGATCAGAACCTGTACAGCGCGACCAAGGTCTGGACGCCGGGCCGGCAGCTCGGCATCCATCAAATGAATGCATCGGCCGAACTATGGGGCCTGCCGCAATTCGACCTGATGCAGATTCATAATATGGTGAACTGGAAGGTCCATCTGGAAACGCTGCTGGAATGGAAATCGCAACGCAGGCTGCAGCATATCGGCATTACCACCTCGCACGGCCGCCGCCATGCCGAGATGCGACGGGCGATTGAAAACCAGCCGTTCGATTTCGTGCAGTTTACTTACAACATCGCAGACCGCGAAGCCGAGCATGAGCTGCTGCCATTGGCGCAGGAGCACGGCAAGGCAGTGATTATCAACCGGCCGTTTCAGACCGGCGGGCTGTTCCGCCGGGTCGGCACCCAGCCGCTGCCGCCGTGGGCGGCCGAGATCGGCTGCGAAAACTGGGCCCAGTATTTTTTGAAATTTGTGATCTCACACCCGGCCGTGACCTGTGCGATACCGGCAACTTCGCGGGTAGACCATATGGAAGAAAATATGGGTGCGCTGTATGGCCCGCTGCCCGACACCGCGATGCGGACTGAAATGATCCGCTATTTCGAACGCATTACCTGAACGCGCTCCTACCCCGGCTCACGCCGTTCGCAGGACTCCATAGATTATTCAACCGGCGGCTTTCGCCGAAACTGCTTGGTCTGGCTGCGCCGGGCTTTGGCCCGCAGCCGTTTTTCCCTTACTGCTCGTCCGGGCCTGGTCGGCTTTCTCGCTTTCCGAACCACCGCAACGCTGCGGATCATTTCGGCCAGTCGCACCAGCGCATCCTGCCGGTTGCGTTCCCGCGTTCGGTGCTGCTGGGCTTTAATCACGATGATGCCATCTTTGCTGATCCGCCGGTCGGAAAGCTTCGCCAGGCGCTGTTTGTACCAGTCGGGCAGGCTGGATGCGGCGATATCAAAGCGCAGGTGGATCGCGCTTGAGACTTTGTTCACATTCTGCCCGCCGGCTCCTTGAGCGCGTACCGCGGACATTTCGATTTCATGCAGCGGAATACTGACTTTGCCGGAAATTTTTAACATTGCATCAGGTGCCTCATGCCCGCAGCCGATACTACCTGCCCGCGAAGCGTTTGCCCATTGACCGCTTACTCAGGTACAGAAACCGGCATAAGGCAGCCGACGACTTCGGCGATTTCTCACACAAGCTTGTAACCGTATTTTTTCGGCAGAATCATTCCTATACTCAATAAGGAATGTAGGGCCACCGGCTTTCGAAAAAGGGGGATCACATGCATGCTTTAAGTTCGGTTCGGATCCGTTTTTCCGGCCGTATGCGGCTTGATATTCGCCGGCCCGCAACTGTTTTATCAAGCCTGTCGTCGTATCGCCGAATACCTGCCCGGCCAAGTGTATTCCGATATGAATATTACAGAGTAGATCAATGAGTCTGACCACCCGGTTTTTAGGCATCAGCAAAGCGGCGGGTAAATTTTTCAGGAAAGCCGGCAGACCGACCCAGGCAACCGCTGAGGAGGTTATGGCTGCCGAGCGCCGGTTGATCCAGGAAAAAAGAAACGCATTGATTAGCAACGGCCGCGAAACCGACACGGAGTCAGCCGACGCCGATCAACCGGCCAAACAGCAGGACTCAAACGACTTCATCGGCCTGTCTCTGTCCGGCGGCGGCATTCGCAGCGGGACCTTTAACCTCGGAATTCTGCAGGCATTGGCCGAACTGCGTTTAATTCGTCATCTGGACTATCTGTCGACGGTCTCCGGAGGCGGGTATATCGGCGGCTGGCTGACCGCATTGATTCACCGGCTGAGCAACGATAGCAAGAATCCGCCGGGTGACACGATTGCCGAAGTGGAAAAAACGCTCTCGACGGAAAACCATGACGACAACGGCAACCAGGTCGAAGACCACGCGATAAGCTACCTGCGGCGATACAGCAATTATCTGACGCCGAAATTCGGCTTTCTCACCATGGACACCTGGCAGGCCGTCGCGATTTATCTGCGTAATGTGCTGCTGAATCTGACCATACTGATTCCGATTCTGTGTGCGATCTTCATGCTGCCGCTGCTGTTGTCTTCCGGTGCCGGCAGCTTCTCGGAATGGGTAACTCAGTCAGGCGACGTCGATACCAATGAGTTCTATATCGCGCTGATTATCACAACGACACTGTTGTATTTTGTCGTGTCGATATCGCTGGGCTATAACTTCGCTGCTTTTGTCAGCGAAGAAGCTACCGGTGACGGCAATACCACTCGGAAAAAGCGGCCACACAACCAGTCACAGTTAATGCTGCGGATGATTGCTCCGATGCTGTTGATCGCGACGCTGACTTCGCTTTGGCTGCCGCAGATTGAAAAAATTCATGCCATTGATATCAGCGGCACGGAAATATTCCATTGGCACCGCATTTTTGTCTGGGGCATTTTTTCCGCGGCATTGTATTTCCTGCTGTGGGCGATTGCGTGGTTACGCGCGTCGATTACCGTCTGGTATAGAAAAAGCCGTAGAGCCGGCAGCGCCAGAAAGCGGCAATGGCGGACCTGGCTGAAAATCCTGGCAGCCGGCGTTATCACCGGTTTTTTCGCCGGCATGTTACTGTGGCTGATGGCCAGCGGCCTGAAAAACAGCCCGGGCCGGATCGTTTCGCTGACCGTCGGCCCGCCACTGATGCTGTTATGGCTGTATGTGTCATTTTCGCTGCATACCGGGCTGGTGGGTCGCGCGATGCCCGATTATCAGCGCGAATGGCTGGGCCGGATGAGCGGCTGGCTGCTGATTATTGCGCTGGTCTGGTTTGTGCTGTTCGGGTTGGCGCTGATTGCGCCGCTGGTCCTTCTACAGTTAAAGCGTATACCCTTCACCGCCGAAATTCTGACCTCGGGCTGGCTTGTGACCACGATTGGCGGGTTGTTAGCCGGCCGTTCATCCAAGCCGGGGCCGGCCAAGCGACTTTTGATTTCCGCCGCACCCTATGTCTTTCTCGGTGGGCTGATGATTGCGGTAGCCGGTGGGCTGCACTTCGCGCTATCAGGCGCGGCTTCCAGGTGGTCTGACGATGAAATGATGACGGCAAGCCACGATGTACATGAAGAACAAAAAAAGGCCTACATCAGTCAGCGCCAGCGCAACCCGTCTGCGGAGAAACCGAAAGACCGGGATCTGCCTTCGAATGCGGCGGGCGGTGCATCTGAGGACATAACCGTCCGAGGCTCGATCTGGCCTTCCCATGTCGATGTCATCAATCAGCTCGAAAAGCAAACGCGTTTGTTGTCGATAACCTGGCTCGGCCTGCTGCTGATTGCGCTGGTGTTGTCCCGCCAGATCAACATCAACGCCTTTTCCATGCATAACTTCTACGGCAACCGCTTGATACGGTGTTATCTGGGCGCTTCCATTCCCGAAAATATTCGGCAACGCAACCGCCAGCCGTTTACCGGATTCTATGAAGGCGACGATTACACCGGCCTGGCCGACTACGAATCATCGCCGGGCCCGTACCCGATTATCAACACGGCGATCAATCTGGTTTCCGGTGAAGAACTCGCGTGGCAGGAGCGTAAGGCAGCCTCTTTTATTCTGAGCCCCCTTTACTGCGGCTTCCAGCCGGCGAAAACCGAGGTTGGGCTCGGCAGCAATCTGCGCGGCAGCGATAGTAGAAGCTATCGTTCTACCAACGACTTTGCACAAGAACCAACGCCATTGACCCTGGGCAACGCTATCACGACATCGGGCGCTGCGGCCAGTCCCAATATGGGGTTTCGCACGACGTCGGCGTTTGCATTCCTGATGACCTTGTTTAACGTTCGGCTGGGTCGCTGGATCGAAAATCCGCGTAACGAAAAGAAAATAGGCACTTCCAGTCCGAAATGGGCCATTGTGCACCTGTTTTACGAGGTCTTCGGTTTAACCAAGGGCGATAAAAGCTATGTCTATTTATCCGATGGCGGTCACTTTGAAAACCTCGGTATTTACGAACTGGTCAGGCGCCGCTGCCGCTATATTATCGCCTGCGATGCGGGCGCCGATCCGGAGCTGAAATTCGACGATCTCGGCAACGCTATTCGCAAATGCCGGGCGGATTTCGGGGTTAATATCAAGATCGATCTCAGCGGCATCAAAAAGGCGGCCGAAAAGCGGTTCAGCCCATGGTACTGTGCGGTTGGCGATATCGAATACGAGCGGGCCGGCGACCGGGTGGTAAAAGGCACGCTGGTTTACATCAAGGCCACCATCACCGGATGCGAACCCGAAGACGTTCTTAACTATGCCCGCCAGCACGCCCGCTTTCCCCATCAAAGCACTGGCGATCAATTCTTCAGTGAAGCCCAGTTCGAAAGCTACCGCGCGCTGGGCCACCATATCGGGCACAAGGTGTTCGATGACGCTGTGAACGAAGCCAGCACCCACGACATCTTTCCGTTGCCGGACACGGATAATTTTCATGCCATTAACCGCGCCCGCCTGTTCATGTGGCTGAGCTACCAGTGGGCCGGACTGAGCGGGGAACACAGAGCACGATTCACCCAGCATTCTCAGAAGCTGGACGAAATATTCGAACGGCTCAGAACCACCAGGGAGCTGCGCTTTCTCAACCGGCAGATTTATCCGGAGTGGGCCGCGACCGCATTCAGCCAGAAGGCCGACGCCCAGCCTGGCGCCAAGCATAGTCCGCTGTACCTGCCGAAGACAGAGGAGGAATTTACTCATGGGTTCTATCTGTGCAACTCGCTGATCCAATTAATGGAAAACGTCTACCTGGATCTGGAACTGGAAAACCAGTGGGAGCACCCGGATAACCGCGGCTGGGTGAATTTATTCAAGCACTGGTCCTGGTCGGGCATGTTCCGCGTGACCTGGGCGATATCGGCCGGAACTTACGGTAACCGGTTCCAGCTATTCTGCGAAAACCGGCTGCAGCTCCGACTGGGCCAGGTAAAACTGGAACGTACCCCGTTGAGCGCCGATGCTGCCGACAACTATGGGCTGGAATCAGTACTTGCCGAAGACCAGCAGGAACCGACGGGGCTTAATTTTCTGGAGCAGCAGCAGATTCGCAGCCTGATACACCCCGATAGGAAAACCGAGTTGAACATGAAACGGTCTGGGCTGAGTTCTGATCCGAGCCATAATTCGAGTCATGGTCTGGTCCGTCCGGTGATCTTCCAGCTATTGCTGGCCGTTACCGATACCGACGAATCGCACACACAAGAACTGTTCCGCTTCGGTTTCGGATACGCGTTGGTGGACGAAGGACCGCCGGAGTCTCGCCCAAAGCTGAAGCTGCTGCGCGTCCAGGACCATTTGAGAAAGATGGGGCTGGCCAGAGAAGCCACGTTGGCCTTGATGCGGCACTACCGTGGGCGCGGCCTCGATTTCAAGGCCAGCATAAGCCGGACCCGGACTCTGCTGAAACGCTGGGCGAGAGACGATTTCACCGCGGAGAATCTGCAGCGCTACCAGGCGGTTTTTGAATCCGCCAGGCAGGAAATCGATGCTGAACAGCGTTTGGCGGAGGTGCCGGCGCCAAAATAATCACCTGGAGTGATCGCTTGGGTTGATCCATTGGGGTAATCAATATTCGACCATCCTGTCCGAACGCTGCCGGATGGGCCTTCGCATCACGCCCAAAAAGCCGCGGTGAGTGAAATTCCCCATATCACGATCAGCGCAATTAGTGAACGTATAGTCATTGGCTTGGAACCGTCTCGAATAAACATACCGTTAACCTCCATTTGACCGACCAGTCGGTCTAATTTTCATGCAAAATTTTTTTACCGCGCCAATTTACCGGGCCAGCGACTCCAGGTAATGCCGGAACATCGCGATACCGTCAGCCGTGTGCCGCGGATCACCGTGCGCCTGGCCCATCACAATAGCGCCGTAAAGGCTGTTCAAATACCGTTTCGCCAACTCCCGGCCGGGAGGCGAACCCTCACCAATCGCTTCGGCAAACGGATTAAAAATAATCTGCAGCATCGTTTCCATGCTGCTGAAAAGTTGTTTCAGCTTGGTTCTAAAAGAGGGAAACTTGTGCGCCATACCGACCGCAAAATTGCCCAGCATGCAGCCATGACACCAGAACTGGGAAGCATTTTCCTCGGTATAGCGGACGAAGCCGAGCGCCCGGTCGACCGGATCTTCAATAAACCGGTAGTCACCGCCGCTCAATATCTCGATCCCGCGCTGGTTGTAGCGTTCCAGGGCTTCCAAACCCAATGCCTCCTTGGACTTGAACGCATGGTAGAAGCTGCCTTTGGACACCCCCGCATCGGCGATGATGTCATCCACGCTGCTCGCTTCATAGCCGTCTTCCAGAAAACGCGTTAAGGCCGCTTCAAGGATTTTTTCTTTGGCGCTGAGTTTGCTCATGGGGCGTATATTAGACTGACTGGTCGGTTTAGTCAAGCGTTTTAGGAAACCGAAAGCGAAACCACAGCGCAGGTGACTTGATGCAGGTGACTTGGTGCGGGTGACTTGGCTGGCGGTTTTGCCAACGGCAAAGAAGCCGGCCAGCAGGCACCGTTAAGCACGTCTGACTCCACCTGCACGCGCTTAACGGCTACGAAAGAAGCGGGCGCGAGACTCCTTCCAATGGGCACCTGGCAGACATCCAGCACCTTTGGTGGCTTATGGTGGAAGAATTCGTGGCTGCGATTGCGGCGGGACGCCAATGTGTCTTTAAAGGCCTGGCTGTTGGTATTGACTAGCTGCATGGGCTGGCGCTGATCTTCCGGCAAGTCCGCTGCCAGACGAGCCGACAGGATTCGGCTGCGCTGATTCTCGTCTTCGATGATGCCGTTCTCGCCGGCCGGTCCGCGCTGAATACGCTGGGCAACATCCATACCCTTTACCACGCGGCCGAAAACGGTCAGATTGCGGTCCAGATAGCGCGGCGCCTGGCCGATCACGATGTAAAAATCGGTGGTCCCGCTGTCGGGTTCGTTGGCACGCGCCATTGCAACAGCCCCGGGACAGTGGGTCAACCAGACTTTTTCCGCCGCCGCATCGCGACCGACCGGAAAGCCGTCGATAAAGCCGGTCTCGTGAGCGAACAGGTCGCCATGCTGAGCCGCCACGTAGTTCAATTGCTCCGACCAACTGCGTTCGAATTCCGCCGGCAGGTTCGGATGCTGCGATTCCTCGGCCGCATCGCCACCCTGGGCGACAAAACCGTCGATCACCCGATAGAAGCTCAGCCCGTCGTAAAAGCCGTCACGTACCAATTTACGAAACTGTGCGGCGGTCTTCGGCGCGAACCGATCATTCAGTTCGATTACGATCATGCCGTCGGCCAGCCTTAGATAAACGGTATCGTTCGGATTCAGGCTGCGCCATTCGGCTTCATCGGCAAATGCCGAAAGCGACAAACACAGAATCATCAGGCGTACAAACATCATCGGTGTTCCTCAGGATTGGCTGCAGAAAATGAAAATATACGGCCTGACGGGCCGGGCGTCGACCGCGTTGCTGCTAAAATGCACCGAATGGGATTGCGATCACCGCTGTTTGTCTCTCGAAGAGAACCGATGAACCGGTTTTTCCGCCGGCCGCTGGTTCTGCTGGTACTGGTACTGCCATTGCTGTCAGCCGCCGAAGAGGTCAGATGGCATGAGCTCGCATGGGAACTGAAAGACGGCCTGTGCGAACCGGAAACCGTCATCCATGAACCCGGCGCGAACCTGCTGCTGGTCTCCAATATCTGCGGCTACCGCCAGCCCGGCACCGGCTATCTTTCACGGGTATCGCTGGACGGCGCGATGATTGACGCGCGCTGGCTTGAAGGCCTGGATGCACCGGCCGGTATGGCGCTGCGAAACGGCAAGCTGTATGTGGCGGACCGCCATGTGGTACGTGTAGTGGATGCCGCCACCGGCCGCATCGAACGGCGCATCGCACCGCAACCGCAGCCCGGTGCGCTGAACGATATTGCCGTGGATCGGGACGGGGCGATTTACTTGTCCGACTCGGCCCGGCACCAGGTGATTCGAATCGACTCGTCGGGGTCTTCAGTCTTTCCGCCGGACACATTGTTTAAATACGCCAACGGCCTGCATATTTCCGACCGGCAGTTACTGGTCGGCGGCTGGCGCCTGTGGTCGGTCCATTTACAGGGTCACGAGTCGCAGCGCCGTGAGGTCCGCGATATTTCGGTCAGCGGCCTCAGGGATATCGACGGTATCGAGGCAACGCCGGACGGGCGGCTGATTGTCAGCATTGTCGGCGGGGCGGTCTGGTATCTGCCGAACGCCGGTGCGGCGGTGATCTGGAATGCGCCCGGACTGTCCAGCACCAACCATGCCTATCTGCCGGAACGCCGCCTGGTTATCGTGCCAACCGGCTTTGACAACACACTGTTGGCTTTCCGCGTAAACCCCGAATAGACCGGGATCGATGCCCGCCGATTAAGAAACCGAGCACTTAGAGAAAGCCCTCAGGGTAAATGGCTAGGGCATCTGGATGCCGCCGCCGCCGAGGCCACCCAGACCGCCGGACGGATCGGCACCGCTTTTTGGAACCACGATCGACGATGCCGCCTGACGCTGCATTTCTTTCAGTTCTTCCACGGTAGATTGCAAAGCCTGCTCGGCCGCGCCGGCAAACTGCTCAACGGCCTGCTCCAGACTGTCCGCCTGCAATTCAAAACTCAGCGGCAGCGCGCCGCCCGGGGTCAATACCTGGGCCGAACCGATGTACTGAACCGGGCGGCTGGCATCTTCCGCACCGTCCGCCGTGATGGGTATCAGGCGGCGAACCGTACCGACCCGGCGGTCGGTAATCACTTCTTCCCGATACAGTTCGTTCGGGCTCATCGCCATTTCGGCCGTTGTTTCAGTCATCGGTGGTTTTCCTTAAATCCGGTGGTCTTTTTCATCCCGAATAGGTTGGGGCGCCGGCCCGGCTTTCCAACATCCAGCGCAGGTTGGGGCCAGCTTTCAGGGCGTTGTTATTTGGAGGTCTGCCGGGCCGCCTTTGCGGGCCTGGCCTTTCGGGATTTCTGGCTGTCCGCCGGACTGCCTTCAGCCGCTTTGCCGGCCTTGCCCCCCATCTTGCGACGCCCTTTGGGCGCCTGCGGCTTTTTCGATTCCAGGCTGAACCAGTCGCTTTTCTCCAGTGGGTGAAAATAATCCGCCTCGTCCAGCAGCAGACCGGAAGTGGTCGCGCGCACGGCGGCGATTTCCACCCGCACGCCTTCGCCTTTCAGATGACGGACCAGCTCGATGTAGTCGGAATCCCCCGACATGATAATGATGGTATCTACTTTGCTGGCGAGCTGGGTTGCCTTGATGGTCAGCGGGATGTCGGCGCTTTTATGGCAGGGGCGAACCGACCCGTGATAATGCGTATGCAGCCGCTCGCGCAGCTTGTCGGAGATGTTCCGGCCTTCGCGGAAATACACCAGCCGGTTCAGGCCGCGCTGGTCCAGCAGTCGCGGCACCATCACATCGAAATTGGGCATCGCCGCCGGGTCGTTGGACACCTCTTTAATGCTGCGCTCGATATTGTTGCCATCTACCAGGATCGCAACGGACTGGCTGATCTTGATACTGTCCGGTTTGGTGGTGCTCATCGTCGAATCCTATTGTTCGTGGGGGCTGCCTTCAGGCTTGAACAGCCCATTCCTGTACCTCAGGCGGCAGATAGGCCTGTTCCAGTAATTCCGCTGCCCATGGCTGGTCTGACAAGCGCTTTAACAGGCGAACCGCAACAACCTGCACCGCCGGCACCGGGCTCCAGATTGCAGTACTCAGACAATGCCAGTGAGCCGGTTGAATGCGGCGCGGATGCCGGAGTTGATCGCTGCACGGTTCGCATACAAACAGGCAATGTTCCAACTGCGGTTCCGAGGGCACAGGCGCCACCTCGTAGATACTCAGCCGGGCGCCGTTGGCCTGGCAGAGTTCGCACTGACTGCGGCTTCGGCGGGTCAAATCCTTGCCCAGCAATGACAAGGCCTGCTGCCGCTCCTGATGTTTTTGGTAACCCTTGGACATCGCCTTCCCGGTATCGCGCACGCCGGACACAGCCTACGGGCCGGACCGTGCAATAGCAAGCCGGCGGGATTTCGACCCGTATCAGCGCCGTTAGGCGCAAAAAAGCGTCATAGCACAACCGCCTTCGCGCCTGAAGGCGCTCCTACGGGCGTTGGCTTACGGCAAAGATGGGGATCGACAGTCGTGTTATAAATAGGCTATGCGAGAAAGCCTTGACAATGATTTTCGCAAACGCTTTCGCAGCGAGAAGATCGGTAACGCGTATTCCGGGCGGGCGCATTTCTGGTTCACTACCGTGACCAGCCTGGCCGCGGTGGCTTTTTGCCTGTTACAGGCGGATCGTGTACAGCCGCTGGAATGGCTGGCCATTCCGGCGACCTTTCTGTACGCCAACCTGGTCGAGTACTGGGGTCACCGGCGTCCGATGCATCACCCAACCCGCGGGCTGAAGCTGATTTATCAGCGGCACAGCAAAGAACATCACCGCTTTTTTACCCATGACCGAATGCAATTCGACAGCCCGCAAGACTATAAAGCGGTTTTGTTCCCACCGATCATGATCGTGTTTTTTATCGGCGGCTTCGGCGTCAGCCTGTGGTTTGTGCTGGCCATGCTGATCTCGAATAATGTCGCGTGGCTGGCACTGGCTACCGGCATCGCCTATTTCCTGAATTACGAGTGGCTGCATTTCGCCTATCACTGCCCGGCAAACTCGGCGATAGGGCGGCTGCCGGGCATGAAGACGCTGCGGCGCCTGCATCAAAATCACCATAACCCCGGCCTGATGATGCGCTACAACTTCAACATCACCTATCCGATCGGCGACTGGCTGTTCGGCACCCTGTACCGCAGCGAGCGGAACTAAGAACGGCGGCCGAAGCCGCCGTTATCCAAGAACCTGATCGGGTTCAATGGCATAAGCTCTATGACCGGTCTTCAGACTATCGTCCGAACATCCGCAAAGCTGCCACTGGGATGCCGCTTGAGTGCCGGCAGCAGTTGCAGTATCTGCCGCGCTGCGAGCTCGGCGGATGGCATCTCGCCGCTGTCACGCGCAGCGCGCAGCTTTTCGATGGATGGAAAATCACCCACTTCAACCTGCTCCGGGTCACACAGGTAATCCTGCATCGCCGTGTCGACCAGGCCGGGCGCCAGTGCGATCAAATGCGACTCCGGCATCTCATGGGCGTAGAGCTGTGCCAGCATATTCAGTCCGGCTTTGGACAACGCATACGCACCCCAGCCCTTGTTGCCGCGCACCGCAGCACCGGACGAGATCAGCACAACCTGATCCACCGGCAGCGCATTGTCGATCAGCCAGTCCAGGATCAGCTTGTTGGCCCACAGATTGATATCCATGATCTCGTAGATTTCCGGCAGCGCGGTCTGCGACAACAATCGAATGTCCCCAAGGACCCCGGCGTTCAGGACGACCAGATCCAGGCGTTCTACACCGCCCAGCAAACGATCCAGCGCAGCGCTGACCTGTTCCAGCTTCGATAAGTCCAGGTGTTGGTCATGCAGGTCGTGATGGTCCAGCGGACAGCCACGCCGACTGCACCCGTAAACCGTCGCACCGTCGGCCAGCAGCGCTGTTGTCAGGCCCAGCCCGAGACCGCTGCTGTTACCGGTAACAAACGCATTGGACATAAATACACCTGGATTCTGTGGGCGGGCTGTTATTGTACCCCGGAGCACGACGGAAATGATTTAGAAAACGCCGGACCACATCTGAAAATACCACTACCTGCACGCGCGATCAGGAGCTACCGCAAAACGGCGTTCATCGCGCGAAAGCCATTCACGCCTGAAGGCGGTCCTACTGCTCGCGTCCGCCGGTTCATATTCGGCTGCCGGATGGTGAAAGTCGCGCGCAGGTACTAGAATAGGGCTTCGCTGCGTGACCAAATGCAGCCTGTTCCCCTTAGACATTAACCCGGGCATTAACCTGGACACTAACGCGGTATTGAAACGACGATGAGGTTATTAATCGGTTTACTGGCGGGCATTCTGCTGCCTGCCGGAAGCATATTCGCCAGTTCGCATTCCGAACCGGCGCTGCAACTCCAGGTGCTGGGTTCCGGCGGGCCGGTCGCTGACGATGCACGCGCGTCGTCCGGCTACCTGATCTGGCTAAACGGCCAGTCGACAATCATGGTCGACGCGGGCGGCGGCAGCTTTCTGCGCTTCGGCGAGGCCGGCGCAAGAATCGAAGACCTGAAACTGATTGCGCTGACCCATTTCCATACCGATCATTCGGCCGACCTTCCGGCGCTGCTGAAAAGCGGCTATTTCGCCGATCGCCGACAACCGATGAGTATCGCCGGGCCCAGCGGTAACGCACGTTTCCCGGGCCTGCAGGGCTTCTTGTCCGCGATGCTGGATCCGGAGAGCGGCGCGTACCGCTACCTTTCCGGCTATCTCGATGGCCAGAATACCGGCCTGTTCAGGCTGGTACCGATTGAAGTCGATACCCGCGATCCGGCAGCCCAGCTGGTGATGCGGACCGGCCAGCTTGCAATCGACGCGCTGGCAGTACCGCACGGACCGGTCCCGTCACTGGCCTATCGTATTGCGGCAAACGGCAAGACCATCGTGGTCAGCGGCGACCAGAATCTCAGCGCGCCGGGTTTTCAGGCCTTTCTGCAGGATGCCGATCTGTGGGTCATGCCGCTGCCGATACCGGAAGATGCCGGCGGTGCGGCCCGTAATCTGCATGCGGTTCCATCGCTGATCGGCAAGACCGCGGCGGCGGCCGGCGTACGCTGCCTGGTATTGAGCCATTTCATGGCCCGCAGCCTGGCGACCCTGGACCAGCAGATCGCTGTGGTTCGGCAGCACTTCGATGGCCACCTGATCCTGGCCGAGGATCTGCAGAAAATACCGCTGGACTAGTGATCGCGCGCCAGGATCGGCACGGCCTTAGGCTCTCTGCGGCGACGGGTTTCCGCTGTCGACGACAAACGATGCCAGTCTGACCCGTTCCGGCTTCGCCGAGCTTCGGTCAACCGAATAGCAATCCGTTTGCCAGCGCTCGCGGGTCATTTGACACAGCGAATAGCCGCGGTAGCGGCTTTCGAAATATTTCACATGCGGGTTTTTGGGCATCTGCTGCATGAAAAAATCATACGGCGGACCATTGGAGGTGATCGCGGTGGTCACAAACTCACTGGCGACCGGTGCGGAATCCCGCCGGTCCGGGTCCGAGGGTACCTGGTTGGCCCAGAACGAGTGGACATCGCCGCCGACAAACACCGGGTTTTTCACGGCGTGCGCCTGCAACGCCGCAATCAGCCGCTTGCGGGCGGCCGGATAGCCGTTCCAATCGTCATTCCAGAACGCCGGCAGATCGTTCTTGGTCTGCTCAAACGGCGAGAACACCTGCGGGCCGGCCAGTATGGTCCAGTCCGGCTGGCGTTTTCTGAGCTGGCTTTCCACCCACAGCTCCTGCACTCCGCCGAGATAGCTGCGCTCCGGCTCCAGCCGTTCCAGGCAGTCGGGCCCGAGTGCCCGGCCGGTCTTCCTGGCCTCCTCGCGGCAGGCCTGAACGCTGCGGTACTGCCGCCCGTCCAGCACCAGCAGGCGCGCGAGTCCGCCAAACTCCAGTGCCCGGTATAACTGCATCGCATTGCCGGCCGGCCGGCTTTTCTGGCGCAGCGGCATATGCTCGTAAAAAGCCTGGTAGGCTGCGCGGCGCCGGGCTGCGAACAGCGCATGACTGGCCAGATCCTGATTGTCCAGGCCGGCGTAGTCGTTATCCACTTCATGGTCGTCCCAGTTCGCCACCCACGGGATCAGCCGGTGGGCTTCCTGCAAATCCGGGTCCAGGCGGTATTCGGCCAGACGGATGCGGTAGTCTTCCAGGCTCATGGGTTCGCCGCGGGCATGCGAGCGAAGCCGGTTTCTGCCGCCGCCGGTTTCATAGAAGTAGTCGCCCAGAAACACGAGGAAATCCGGGCTGTCGTTAATAATGTGCTGATAGGCGCCGAAGTAACCGCGCTCCAGATGCTGGCAGGAGGCCATCGCAAACCGCAGCCGCTGCGGATTCTCGGGAAGCGTCGCGGTGCGCCCGACCGGGCTCGCCTCGCCGGCCGCATAGAACCGGTAAAAATATTCCCGGCCCGGTTCCAGATGGTTCAATTCCACATGTACCGCGTGGGCGAAACGCGGGCCGGCTGTGACCCGGCCCTGGCGCAATACCTGGCGCATGCTCTCGTCCGCCGCCAGTTCCCAGCGCACTGGAACATTGATCTGCGGCATGCCGCCGCCGGCAATCGGGTTCGGCGCCAGCCGGGTCCAAAGCACCAGGTCGCCGATCCCCGGCTCGCCGGATGCGACACCGAGCTTGAACGGGTAGTCCGGCAATGCGATCGACGACGCGGAATAGAGGCTCTGGCAGCCGGTCAGGCCCAGGGCCGAACCGGCGGCCAGGCCTTGTATCAGCCGTCGACGTTTGCGGTCTGTCACAATGCAGTTTCCGTCAGTGGCCAGCTCAAAATCATATCAGCCTGCAATCATAGCGCACTAGCGTTACGAATCTGATTCGGCCGGCATCAGTCCATACCCAACTGCTGCTTGATGCGCCGCAGCAATGCCTGGCAATCGCGCTTGCCGGCCAGACCGTGGGCCAGCTTCAAAGTCTTGCCGTCCAGAGTTTCCGCCGACAGGTCGTAATACTGCCGATTCCCCGACCGGCTGCCCGACTTCAGGTCCAGCGATTTTATTTGATAGCTGAAAATAGACCGGGGCTTGCCCAGTGCGAACCAGCCACGGCGGTAACCCAGCTCGCCTTTGCGCACCACCAGTTCGGACCGGTACAGCCACAGATACAGCGCCGCCCACAGCATCAGCAAACCGAACAGGCCGAACACCACAGCGAATATCCACTCCGAGGCGGCCCCCATGCCGAAGCCGATACCGGAAAATACCAGCGCGAACAGCGTGACGATAGCGGCGACCGGTTTCTGCCTGGCCGGCGGAAAATAGTAGCGATGGCCGCTACCGGTCAGCTCGGCAACCAGCGGCAGCCGGCGCCAGTCGCCGGCGGTGTCCTGGGTTCCTTGGTGGTCTTTCGATTCCCGGCGGTCTGTCGATTCCTCTCGCGACAGTTCGTCATTCGGGTCGAGGTGGTATTCCGGGCCGCGGTCGAACACCGGCAAATCGAATTGCGCGCGATAATCGACTCCGGGAATATCGGATGAGACATCGAGACGCCAGATGATCTGGCTGCGGGCTTTCGCCCAGTCGGACTGCGGTTGATCCGCTGGCAGGCGAAAGCGAACCGGCAGGTGGCCACCCGGCATTCGCCGCGCACCCGCCAGTTCAATCCGCAGATCGTCCTGCCACAGATAGTCTTCGTGCGTGCTGCGGTTTTTACCGCTGCCGGATACCCGCCTATGAACACAGCTCAGCCGTAAATCCAGCTCAGCATCCGACGGCAGCGCCGACGGCAGCTCCAAATGCGCTTCCAGTGCACCGCCCAGCGCGGCCGGCATGGTTTTCAGCACCAGCCGCGTGCAACCGAAACGGCGCCACCGCTTCCACAGCAGCACCGCCCAGACTATCAAGCCGACGCCGACCAGCGGAAACAGCAGGCCCAGCAGCGCCAGGTAGTTGCCTTTGTCCAGAACCTCTTCGGGGACAAAAAACAGCACCGGCAGCGAGATCAGATTCCAGAGCGTTGCGAATGCGACAATCATCCACATCAGATTTTTGGATGAGGTGGAAAGAACGCCGTCCTGCCATTCTTCGCGCCATCGCCACGGCGCATCCGGGTGCGCGCCCTGCTTGCTCTGTTCCTGTTTGGCCTTTCGACCGCCGTAGATACTAAACACAATGATGCCGGCACCGACTCCGCCAAACAGCAGCGGAAACAGCATCATCAGGCTGAACAGGCCCCAGCGCATCTGGCGGTAAACGACCGATTCGGCCGGGTCGTCAGGATCGATCCAGATGGTTACCGGCCGGCCCGTTCGCCGCGCGCTGTCGAGTTCGCGGAACGCATCATGATGAAAATCGCCGACGTTGTCTGCACCGCCGGAAAAACCGACCCGGTCGCCGGTGTATCGCTGTCCGGCCCACTCGTACTGGTATTCGGCTTTTGCCTGGTAGGTGGTGGCGCCATCGCTGTCGCGGTGCTGCGACAGGTCCGCACTGAGAATGCGCGCGGGCACCGGTTCCCAGTCCCGCGCATCCCACCAGTGCCACAGATTGACGACCGCAAACCCGCCGATCACCAGGCCGGCCAACAGAAAGACCGACCCGAACAGCGCCAGGCAACCGATCCTGTTGCGGATTTTCGGTAGCGCCATCGCAACTCCCGATAGCCGGGCCAGGTTATCGTCCGGCCCTTATCGCATTCCGGGCAGAATCAACCGCTCTGCAGTTGATCCAGCAAGTAACTGTAAATCAGCGCGTTCACATAGGCTGCCTGCCGGTTATTCGACGCCCCGGCATGCCCGCCTTCGGTGTTTTCGTAATAGTAGACGGGTTTTTCCATTTGCAGCATTTTTGCGACCATCTTGCGCGCATGGCCCGGATGAACCCGGTCGTCGCGCGTCGAAGTGGTGAAAAACACCTTCGGGTAGTCGCGCAGCGCATCCAGATTATGGTACGGCGAATATTCCTTGATATACGCCCATTCTTCGGGAATGTCGGGGTTGCCGTATTCGGCCATCCAGCTTGCACCGGCCAGCAGCTTGTTAAAGCGCTGCATATCCAGCAGCGGCACCTGGCAGACAATCGCATTAAACAGATCCGGCCGCTGGGTAGCCATCGCGCCCATCAGCAGGCCGCCGTTGCTGCCGCCGCGCGCACCGAGGTGATCGGGCGAAGTCACTTTATGATTGATCAGGTCTTCGGCCACCGCGATGAAATCGTCGTAAGCGCGCTGCCGGTTTTCTTTCAATGCCGCATGGTGCCAGCGCGGACCGAATTCACCGCCGCCGCGGATATTGGCGACCACATATACCCCGCCATGGTTGAGCCAACTACTGCCGACGGTTGCCGAATAGCTGGGGCGCAGGGATATTTCAAACCCGCCATAGCCGTAGATCAGCGTGGGGTTGGTGCCGTCCAGCAGCAGGTCTTTGCGCGCGACCATAAAATACGGAACCCGGGTGCCGTCCTTGGACAGCGCGGCATGCTGGCTGACGATGTACGGGCTGGCATCGAAGAATTCCGGCAAACTCTTGAGTTTTTCGGAACGCTGGTTATCGCTGACATAGTAGAGGGAGTCCGGGTTCAGAAAGCCTTCATAATTGAAAAAGAAACTGTCATCCGTTTCCGACTGGCTGCCGAGGTTGACCGTGCCGAAACCCGGCGCATCCACTTTTTCCTTTTGCCACGCGCCGTCAACAAAGCGGTAGCGCCACAACTCACTGCGGATATTGTCAAGAATACTCAACAGCAACTGGTTGCGCGTACCACCGACGCTGGCGATGGTGCGGGTTGCGGTCGGCGTTTCGACGATGGAAAAGTCGCGGCTGCCCTGCAGCAAATCGTCCAGGCCGATGCTGATCAGCGCGCCTTGCGGATAGGTGCGGCCACCGACCGACCAATCATTCTTCAACGAAACCAGTGCCTGATTCTTGAACAGCCCGTTGAAATCCGCATCATCCGGAATCTGCAGTTCCACCAGCTTGCCGTCCCGCAGCAGGTAGCGCCGGCTGGTGTAAAACGTAACCGACCGATGCACGACGGTGTAGTTGCCTTCCGGGGTATTGATCACATAACCCCAGGTACCGACATCGCTTGTTTCGCCTTCGAATAGGGTTTTCGCATCAGACAATGGCGTGCCGCGCTGCCAGATCTTGACGATGCGAGGATAGCCGGAGTCGGTCATGCTGCCGTCGCCGAAGTCGGTGCTGATAATCAGCTGGTCCTCATCGACCCAATCAACACTGCTTTTGGCTTCGGTCAGTTGAAAACCGTTTTCTACAAACTCGCCGGTCTCGGCATTGAATTCGCGCTCCACGGTGGCATCGGCACCGCCGCGCGACAGGCTGATCATGCAGCGCTGGTAATCCGGATACAGGCAACTATTGCCTTTATAGACCCAGTTTTCATCTTCGGCTTCGGCCAGCGCGTCGACATCCAGCACTGTGTGCCATTCGGTATCCGACTGCCGATACTGCTCCAGACTGGTGCGGCGCCAGATACCGCGCTCGTGCTCCGCATCGCGCCAGAAATTATAAAGATGCTCGCCGCGGATACTCGGATACGCAATGCGCTCATCGGAATTGTAGATTGCCAGATGCCGGTCGAGCATGGCTTGAAAAGTCGGCAGCTTTTCCAGCACGCCGAGGCTTTCCTGGTTACGGTCTTCGACCCACTCCAGCGCCTTTTCGCCTTCCACTTCTTCCAGCCACACGAACGGATCGTCATCCGCAACGGCCGTAGCCATCAGTCCGGCAGCGGTTAAGCCGGATAGCACTTTTCGTAACATGTGATTTCCTCGTAATTCCTGTTAGTGATTCCCTGTCACCGATGACCTCAAAACGAATGGATTGTGCATAATAGCGTAAATACCGGCGCGTCTTGCAGCCGCAGCTTTGGCGGCGGCGGCGAGAACCGCCTTCTGGCTTGGCCGGGACCGACACCGGATTTAACGAATGGGTATTTACCGACCGGGCCGATTACCCCATATTGAATACTATGAACACCGAACTTGAAACCGAACAGACAACCAGGCGCCGTTTCTCGGGTCTGCAGGTTTTCGGCATGATCCTGGGCGCGATGCTGATCACCGCATTGGTGATGTTTTTCGTGCTGAAAGCCTATTTCTTCCCGAAGGAGTTCCGGCCGGTCACGCTGAATGCGCGCGAGGAACAGGTGCTGGAAGAAAAGCTGGAGCGTTTGGAGGGGGTCTCGCTTCCGGCCCAGCAGAGTGATCGGCGGCACAGTGACCCGCAGGCACCGGCGGGCGACCGCAGTCAGGGCCCACTGGAACCCGAAGCCTACAGTGAAGACGATGCGAAACGCGAGATCAACCTCAGCGAAAAAGAGCTGAATGCGCTGCTGGCCCGAAACACCAACCTGGCAAACCGGCTGGCGGTGGATCTATCCGACAACCTAGCCTCGGCCAAGCTGTTGGTGCCGCTGGATCCCGACTTCCCGATCATGGGCGGCAAAACGCTGAAAGTGAATGCCGGGGTTGAAATGTCATTCGAACAGGGCCGGCCGGTAGTGGTGCTGCGCGGCGTCAGCGTGATGGGCGTACCGGTACCGAACGCATGGCTGGGTAATCTGAAGAATGTCGACCTGGTCAGCCAGTTCGGTGCCGATGACGGCTTTTGGAAAGCCTTTGCCGCCGGCGTGGAGATGATCCAGGTGGAAGACGGCCAATTAATGATCAAACTCAAAGAGTAATCGCCGGCCACCCACGGTTCAGCCTGCTTCCTGTCCGGCCAATAGATATTCCAGACTTTCCGCCGCATGCCGTGCATGTGGAATCACGATAGATCCGCCAACCATCAGCGCCACGCCGATCGCCTCTTCGATCTCTTCGCGCCGGTAACCAGCCTGTACGCACTGCTCCAGGTGGTAGTCGATGCAATCGTTGCAGCGCAGTACCGCTGAGGCCACCAGGCCTAACAGCTCTTTGGTCCTGGCCGGCAGATGGCCATCGCCGTAGACCGTCTTGTCCAGCGCGAAAAAGCGCTTGATCGCCAGGTTTTCCGTATCCAGCACTTTTTCGTTGCCGGCGGTCCGGCGCTTCCGGAATGTCTCAAAAGGGTGTGCCATAAACTCACCGGCCGGTATCGGTTCACGCAAGCTTCATGCCGGGTTCAGAACCGGTTAAACGGCCCTCCTGTAGTGTCTGAGTCCCACTAACATTGGTTCCGTGTACTCAGAATGCAACCATTTTTGACAAGGACCGGCGACAACCGGCTATGGCTCATTCTACTGAAGTGCGCGATCCGCAGTCTGACCATAACTGCCAATCAGCTGTACTGGTGGCTGCCGCTGGTAATCGGCTTGGGCCTTGCGCTGATCCGCTGATCGCATCCTCTTGGCAGCCAGCGCCGCTTGCTGCACAATGCCGCTCGCCGGTGTTATTTCGAATTTCAAAGGTCCAACGCCATGATTAACGGTCATCTGCAAGTCCCGAGCCCCCGCAACGAACCCGTGCGCGATTATGCGCCGGAAAGCCCGGAACGCGAAAGCCTGCGACAGGCTCTGCGGCAAATGGAAAGCGAGACACTGGAAATTCCGGCAATTATCGGCGGTGAGGCAGTAAAAACCGGCAATCTGGACCCGTGCGTCATGCCGCACGACCACCAGCATGTACTGGCCAATGTGCATCTGTGCGGCGAGCAGGAATCACGGCAAGCCATTCAGGCTGCAGCGCAAGCCTGGCCCGCCTGGGCGGCAATGAGCTGGCAGGACCGCGCTGCAATTTTCCTGAAGGCGGCGGACCTGCTGGCCGGCCCGTGGCGCGACCGGCTGAACGGAGCGACCATTCTCGGTCAAAGCAAGACCGTCTATCAGGCAGAAATCGACGCCGCGTGCGAAATGATCGATTTCTGGCGTTTTAACTGCCATTACCTGTCCGAGCTCTATCGCGAACAACCGCAGTCGGCTCCCGGTGTCTGGAACATGCTGGACCACCGTCCGCTGGAAGGCTTTGTGTTTGCAGTAACGCCGTTCAACTTCACCGCGATCGGCGGCAATCTGCCGACCGCACCGGCGCTGATGGGCAATACGGTGATCTGGAAGCCGGCGACGACTCAAGTCTATGCCGCCTGGTTTACCATGCAACTGCTGATGGAGGCCGGGCTGCCGCCTGGAGTAATCAACTTCCTGCCGGGCCACGGCGCGGATGTCGGCGATCCGGTGCTGGCCAGCCCGGACCTGGCCGGCATCCATTTCACCGGTTCTACCGGCACCTTCCAGCACCTGTGGCGGAAAGTCGGCGAACGCATCGACCGCTATCGAAGCTATCCGCGCATTGTCGGTGAAACCGGCGGCAAGGATTTTGTTTTTGCCGACCCCAGCGCCGATGCCAAAGCCGTTTCGGTAGCGCTGCTGCGCGGTGCGTTCGAATACCAGGGCCAGAAATGCTCTGCCGCCAGCCGCGGCTTTATTCCGGCCAGTCTATGGGACCGGGTGACCGATGATCTGCTGGCCCAGTTGGAAACGGTCAGCATGGGCGATCCGCGAGACTTTTCCCATTTCATGTCCGCGGTGATCGACCGTAATTCGTTCGACAACATCAAATCGTATATCGACTACGCCCGGCAGTCGGAAAATCATCAAATCATCTTCGGCGGCGGCTGCGACGACAGTACCGGTTTCTTCGTTCAACCCACGGTGGTTGTCGCCGAGCAGCCCGACAGCAAGCTGATGTGCGAAGAAATATTCGGCCCGGTTCTGACCTTGTACCGCTATGCCGATGACGATATCGAAGCCACCCTGGATGCTGTTGACAGCGCATCGCCCTATGCGCTGACCGGTGCGATATTCGCGCGGGACCGCGGCACCATCGCCCGGCTGAGCGAGCGGCTCAGATTCGCCGCGGGTAACTTCTATATCAACGACAAACCGACCGGCGCGGTGGTCGGTCAGCAGCCTTTTGGCGGTGGCCGCGCATCCGGTACCAACGACAAGGCCGGCAGCATGTTGAACCTGCTGCGCTGGGTGTCGCCGCGGGCCATCAAGGAAACCTTCGTGCCGCCAACCGATTATCGCTACCCGCATATGGGCTGAATTGGCTACTGACCCGGCAGTCGGGGATTGCCGGCGACGAACAGGGTACACTGGGCATGGGCTGGTCAGGCACCGGCCGATTTTCCATTTTAGGACGGCCCGCAATGGTCCATCGACTTATTTTGCTACTGGTTATCGCCGCTCCGTGCTGGGCGGTCGACCCGCCGCCGGAATTGAGTACGGCCGACCGGGCCGCGCTGCGCCAAGGCGAAGTCCTAGTACAGGCCATGCACCAGGACGAACGCGGCGCGGCCATGTGGGCTGCCATTCGCATCGATGCATCCGATCAGGCGATCTTCAACGCCATCGTCGAATGCCGGCGCGCACCCGAATACCACGAAAACCTGAAAGAATGCCGCACTCTCGAACGCCATGACGACTACGATGTGGTCCGCCACGCCGTCAAATACTTATGGTTCGTGCCACGCCAGGAATATATTTTCCGGGCGGACTATCAGGGCTACCGGCAAATCCGGTTCAAAATGCTTAGGGGCGATCTGAAACAGATGGAAGGCGGCTGGGACTTGTTTCCACTGGCCGAAGAAGACGCCGAAGAAAACAGGTTCATCGTCCGCTACTTTCTACATGTTCGGCCGGGCTTTCTGGTGCCGCGATGGGCGGTGCGCAGAACCATGAAGAAAACCCTGCCGCAAATGCTGGCGGTGATGAAGGACCTGTCAGAACACCCGGAAAAACTCAGTGCCCGCGGCCAATCGGCCGATTAAACCGGCGTGCAAGTCACAGACATTCCGCCGAACCCCATGCAGCCCAAACCGAGCTTCCCCACTAGCGCGGGAAACGCTCTGTAGGAATGCCTTTAGGCGCAATGATTGGGCGCTAAGGCTGAACTTACGCGGAAGACATGCGCCTAAAGGCGCTCCTACCGGGTGTCGGTTCTTCGAAATGCTGCCGATTCAGCCGGCTGGGTCGCAGGAAGGACGACCTTCACCACCGCGCGCTTCAAGGCGACGGCAGTAACAGCGATATGCACAGCCATGCCGCAACCAGGTTGATCGAAAATGCCAGCGATCTGGCCTGGCGAAAGCGGAGCAGCAGAAACACGCCGCAGAATGCATAGAAAACCAGCACTGCCGTCAATAGCGCGGTATGCCCGTGCGCAATCTGCCAGGCCGGCATTAATTCCAGCGCCAGCAGCGACAGACCGACTTTGAACGGCGCGAGCAGCGGAACCAGCAGCCAGCGGTGCCCGCTGGCCGCGGCACGACGCCCTTCATCTGCGGTCAATGTCAGCGCCAGAGCCAACATCATCAGCAATGCGAAACCGATGGGCCACAGGCTTAGCTGGATTCGGACAAAGTCATAGCCGATACCGGCCAGTGCCATCCCGAAGCCGTTGAGATAGTCAGTCATCTGCCAAAGTGCCGATTCAACTGGTCAAACAACGCAGCGCCGACTACCAGCACCGCGCAACTGGCAGCGGTTTTATACGCCGACGCGTTGCCGACGTAGTTCCAAATGGCCAGGATGCTCATCACCACGCAAAGCAGCACGCAGGCGCTGGCCAGCGCAAACAAGCCCGTTTTGACTCGTTGAATCGGAAGCACGCCGCTTTTATCGTTCGGCGGCTGCCGTGCCGTGTCGGGTTGCTTTTTCAATGTCTCGCTCCTGGTCGCTATCTGGCTTGCCGATGCATAGAGACTAGGTTGTGGTATTGCACAATACAATACTTATGGATAAAGTATTAATAACCAATACCCAAAGTGTCGGAATGCAGGAAACCAAACGGCTGATTGAAACGCTGAAGCGCTGTCTCAAGGCAGCCGGGATGAGTTACCGGAACGTCGCGGACGCACTCGGGCTCAGCGAAGCCAGCATCAAACGGATTTTCTCGGAATACCGCTTCAGCCTGACGCGCCTGGAAGCGATCTGCGCATTGCTGGATATGCGCATCGCCGACCTCAGCCAGCTCGCACAGCGGGTAGACCGCTCGGTGCGCCAGCTCACCGTGGAGCAGGAAAGCGCGCTGGCAGGCGATCCGCAGTTGCTGCGCTATTTCTACCGCTTGCTGAACGGCTGGCAAGCCGATGCCATTGCGCGTGACGAGGGCCTGTCTGATGCGCAGAGCATTCGCCGGCTCGCGCAACTGGATCGGCTGAAGCTGATTGATCTGCTGCCGGGCAACGCGGTGCGCCTGAAAGTCGGGCCGCAGGTCGCCTGGCTGACCGACGGACCGCTTTGGAAGCGCTATGCCGAAGCCGTTCAGCAACACTTCCTGGATGGCGGATTCCGGGTCGACGGCGCCAATCTGCAATTCGAATCCGCAGAGGTGTCCTACGCCACGCTGGATGTGATGAATCGCAAGCTGCGCCGTCTGGCACGGGAGTTCAATGAACTGGTTGAGTTGGATATCGCGCTAAAGCCCGCCGAACGCACCCATGTCGGCATGATGCTGGCGATACGTCCGTGGCAATTTACCGGTCTGTTTGAAACAGAACCAAAAACGGCTTAAGGATCGTCGTCGATATCGTCGTCCCAGACTTCCTGCAGATTGTCTTTTAGCTCAGCCATTTCGCGCAGCATTTCTACGCGCCGCCAGCGCGGTATATCGGACGTTTTTCCCGCCATTGCCGATGCGTCCGGCTGACTGGAGTCTTCAGCGCCTTTCCGATCGGCACCACCCGGCGGTGAAACGTCTTCCTGATCGGTTGATTGCTGTTTGCGGGCCACAAAAGCAACTCCTGACTGGAACCCCAGTGGTCATAAGCGCTATATACACCGAAATTTGAAGAAAGGGAAGCGATTACCCGGCTGTGCTGCCCACCGCCGATAAAGTCGCATTGACAAAGGCGATTTACAGTATGATCGCAACGGTCAAGATACCGACGATCGCAACCCAGGGCGTGGCGCGCAGCCATTGCGTCCAACGCCGCCGGCGGGTGACGGTTTTGACCGGGGTTCGCAGGCGATAGCCCACCCGCGGGATCGTTTCGACATAATGCGGTGCGGATGCTTTGTCGCCCAAGGCCCGGCGTAGCTGGCCGACGCAGGTATTCAGGCCGGCTTCCCGGTGTGCGACAGCACTGTGCGACCAGAGCTGTTCGAATAACGCTTCGCGGGTAACCGGCTCGGGCGCCGCTTTGAGCAGAACGTTCAGCAGGCGTGCCGGTTTCGGCTGCAGGGTCACCAGCACGCCGTCGCGCAGCAGCCGTCCGCTACCCGGATCGAACTCATAGTCGCCGAACTGATAACAGCTATTCGCAGCCATAGCCGTAGTTTGCGTGGCGGCTCTTGATACCACATGTGACGTTGGTCATACCTGTTTGACGTTGAAAGCGCCGAATTGGTTACATTCGGACGTACTGCAACATGTTTAAGCGAGATAAATACGAGACGTAATACCAGTGCGCGAGACACCGCCGATTCCAACCGGTTGGTTCGCGCAGCGAATCAGAGGCTGGAATCCAATAAATTTGTGTCGTCTAGGGCTGCGGTTTCCGCCAGAGGCGGAAGACACCTTTACTCCGGATACACCGGCTCCAACCAGCCTCGGGCATCGGCGGTAGTCCCGTCAAACAGACCGAAGAACGCATCCTGCAGCGCCTTGGTCACCGGTCCGCGGCCGCCGGCGCCGACCGCGACATGGTCGATCTGGCGTATCGGCGTTACTTCCGCCGCGGTGCCGGTAAAGAACAGCTCGTCGGCGGCATACAACTGTTCGCGGCTAAGATCCTGTTCCACGACCGGATAGCCGAGGTTTGCCGCTAGCTGCAACACGGTGTCCCGGGTAATACCGTTAAGAATGGAAGCGGAGACCGGCGGCGTATAAATGGTGCCATTGGTGATCATAAACAGGTTTTCCCCGGCCCCTTCGCTGATCAAGCCGTTGTGTCCCAACGCAATACCTTCATCGCAACCCCGGTCCTGCGCTTCGAATCCGATTAACTGCGAAGATAAATAATTCCCTCCGGCCTTGACTCCAGCCGGCATAGTGTTGGGCGCGAGGCGCTGCCAGGAAGTGATGCAGACGCGCACGCCGTTTCGCAGGCCCTCTTCGCCGAGGTATGCGCCCCAGGGCGAGGCCATGATCGCAACGTCGACCACATCGAGGTCTTTCGGCATCACACCCAACCCGCAGTTCCCACGGAATATCAGCGGCCTCAGATAGGCCGATTCCAGGCCATTGACGGTCACCACATCGCGGCAGGCCTGTGTCAAGGTCGGCAAATCGAAGCGGACGGGAATGCGGTAAACCTTGGCCGAGTATAAAAGGCGTTTCAGATGGTCGGATAAACGGAAAATCATCGGTCCGTTAGGCGTCTGATACGCGCGGATGCCCTCGAATACCGACGACCCGTAATGCAGCGCGTGGCTCATCACATGTACCGTTGCCTCACGATGAGGAACCAGTTTGCCGTTAAACCAAATAGTATGTTCTGTCATTGTTTCTCCATGCACTTGACGCGGCGCTAGCGAAACGTTCGCCGTTTCGCTGCACGGTGCTCATTGCGAAGGTGCTGATACAGCGCGCCGATCAGACCCAGGTCGCGCTTCGGCTCCCGGTTTTCAGACAGGCGTACGATCTGCCGGTAAAACCAGGCGACCTCGCCCTGCACATTGATAATCCTGAATAAGCGCGTCGGACTGGTAGGCCCGAAAAATCCATGGCCTAAGTTTAAGGCATTCTCATAGCTTTCGGCGCGCTCGGTTTGACCGGAAATCAATTGTTCGGGCAGATTCGGCACAACGCATAGCGGGCGTGCCAGTCCGATAAGCTGACACGCACCCGAATCCAACGCCTGCTCCATGCCCTGACGACTGCGAAAACCGCCGGTCAGCATCAGCGGCAGCCGGTCCAGTTCGGCCGCGATCCGCTCAGCGTAGCGCAAAAAATACGCTTCCCGAAGCCGGGTGCTCTCGCGCTTCGGCGGGGCCGCCGATGCAGGAAGGCCTTCATGGCCGGTAAACTGCGGCTGCTCGTAGCTGCCACCGGAGATTTCCAGCAGGTCGATGCCTTCGCGTTCCAGCCACCGGGCTACCCGGATGGACTCTTGGTCGGAAAAGCCGCCCTTTTGAAAATCGGCCGAGTTCAGCTTGACCCCAACCGGATAATCGGCACCGACCGCCGACCGGACGTCGTGCACGATCTGCAGCAGAAACCTGGCCCGGTTCTCCAGCGAACCGCCCCACTGATCGGTTCGCTGATTGACCCGCGGCGACAGAAACTGGGAGATCAGATAACCGTGTGCAGCATGAATCTGTACGCCGGTGAAACCGGCCTGTTTGGCACTGAGCGCGACCCGTACATAGCGCGAGATCGCATCGTGTATCTGTTCTTCGCTCATCGCGCGCGGCTGCCGGAATAACGGACCGATATCCAGCCCGATATTCGATGGAGCCAGCGGCCGATAACCCGAAGCCCGGTTACATTGCCGGCCGACATGGGAGATCTGCATCCACAGGTGATTGCCGGCCGCAGTGCCGACCTGCGCCCAGCGGTGCAGCGCCTCGTCGCCGCCGTTGCCATCCACCACGACATTGCCGGGACGCTCCAGAAAGCGCCGGTCAACCATGACGTTGCCGGTAATCAGCAGGCCCGCGCCGCCGTTCGACCAATGCCGGTACAGTGTGCACAGCGCATCGCTCGCGCGGTCCTGGGCATCGGCCAGGCCCTCGGTCATTGCAGCCTTCGCTATCCGGTTGGACAGTACCGCACCGCAGGGCAGCGACAGCGGCCGGGCTAGCAAAGCGTCATTCACCGCTGCCGATACTGGGCTTCGGGTACAGCCTTGTCTTCCACCTGCTGCCAGACGCGAAGCAAATTGCCGCCCAGAATTTTCTTGATATCCGTTTCCGAATAATCCCGGCGCAGAAACTCCGCTACCAGATTGTGGTACTGCGATACGTCTTTCAGGCCTTCGGGCAGACTGTCGCCGACTCCGTCGAAATCCGAACCGATGCCGACATGATCCGGCCCGACCAGATCAATCACGTGATCGAAGTGGTCGGCAACCTGCTGGACGCTGGCGTACGGGTAGGGGTGTTCTTCACGATAAGCCTTTTGGAATTCGGCCGCCGCATCGCTGCCCGTATCCCAGCGGTTGACGCGCAGGTATTCGCCCCGCTCCGCATCGAAAGCCAGACGCCATTCACGCGCGGCCTCGGTGATAAAGCCGGAGCCGAAATTAATCTGGATCACGCCTCCGTTTTCGGCCAGTTTTTTGATCATGTCGTCGGACATGTTGCGTTCCCAGCCGGGCGTAAAACGGCGTGCCGACGAATGCGAGGCGATGACCGGCGACTGGCTCAGCTCGATCACCTGATAGAACGCATCATCGGACACATGCGAGATGTCGATCATGATTCCGAGACGATTCATCTCCGCAACCAGTTGTTTACCGAACGGACTCAGCCCGTTCCACTGCCGGTTTTCGTCATAAGACGAATCGCTGATATGGTTGCTCTTGCTGTGAGCCAGCGTTATATAGCGGATGCCGCGCTGATGAAAATGCCGCAGCTTTTCCAGATCGCCTTCGATCGGCGCGCCGTTTTCCATGCCAAGTGCCATCTGAACCGGGCCCTGGTTTTTGCGTTCGTTAATGCTGTGCTTCACGGTCATCCGCCCACCGGAACGCGCCTCGATCGCCTCCACATGGTCGATCAGTTGATTGGCGAGCTGGAACGCGGTCCCGTCGGCTTCGGCCTTGGCCGGCGTATAAATGGACATGAATACGATGTCCAAGCCGCCCCGGCGGGCCCTGACATAATCGAAGTCACCGCCTTCGATGGCCTTGGTGACATCCACCCAGCCGTCCACAATTCGATAAGGTGCATCGATATGCGTATCGACCAGCGGACTGCTGAGCACGATTTCGCAGGCCCGCTGCAAAACGGCGTCGTCCTTAAGGTGACCGCAACCCGGTTTAATGTCATCACCGGCTGCAACAGGCCCGTGGCTGACCATGGCTGCAATCGCGGCCATCAAGATTGAAAACGGTTTCATAAGCCTTCCCTGTTCGAACCAAACGCAACATCCTACTACCCGCACCCCTGCAATGTCATGAATAAATTGCCACTGGCAGGTACACTCGCCAGCGACTAGACTGGTTGGCACTTCAGTTTCGGGGACCGCTTTGAAAGATCTGGACGGCGGCTGCTACGTAACGCATCTGGACGAACTGGATTTCCAGCAGGATGGCAGCAGTCGCTGGGCGCCGGTAATCAATGCACACTTCGGCGCCCGGGCCCTTTCGATGATTGCCTTTGAATTCGGTACAGGCCGTTCGCCGATCATTCAGGCCGGGGACAGCGATACCGTGCTGTATGTAAAATCCGGCCACGGGCAGATTGTGGTTTCCGGCGAAATTCTTGCACTGCAACCGGAACGCGGCATTTACGTTCGGCCGCAAGAATCATTCCGGGTGGACAATGACGATCACGAACCGGTGGTGGTGCTGGCCGGTATCTGTCCAGAACCCCGACAACTGCGTTTCAGCGACGGCTGGCTCGGCCCGCGCCGCGATGGCGGTTCCGGCCCGCGAACGGTGGATGCGAAAGACTGCGCCAAAGCCGCCACCGGAGAGCGCTTTTACAAACTGCTGGTCGGGCCGTCGGTCGGCAGCCGGCAGGTGACCCAGTTCATCGGCATGATTCCGCAATCCAAGGCGCCGGAACATTTCCATGAATACGAGGAAGCCATTTGCGTTCTATCGGGCCAGGGGCTGATGTGGACCGGCAAGCGCAGCGCGCCGGTTTCGAACGGCAGCCTGATTTTTCTGCCTAAGCGGCAGCCGCACTGCCTGCAGTGCACGAACCCGGAAGGCATGCTGTTGATGGGTCTGTTCTACCCGTCCGGCAGCCCGGCGGTGAAATACGACACATGAGCGCCCGCCCGACCTTCAGTTCCGGTCTCACCGCGCTGCTGACCATGGCCGGCCTGGCCATCGGTCTCGGCAATGTCTGGCGCTTCCCGTACATGATGGGGCAGAACGGCGGCAGTGCGTTCCTGCTGGTTTATCTGCTGTTTATGTTGCTGCTAGCAGTACCGGCATTGATGGCCGAATGGTCGCTCGGGCGCGAAACGCGGACCGGGCCGATCGAAACCTATCGCAAGGTCATCGGTACCCGGACCGGTTTGGCCATCGGTCTGATCATGGTGTTTTCCGTTTTCATGGCGCTGACCTACTATTCCCTGGTGATCGGGCATATCGTCTATACCGCCTGGTTTGCCGCCGCCAGCGGTTTCGATGCCGGACACCTGCCGGCCTATCACGACGGCATGAGCCGGCACGGACTGCAGTTTCTTCTCGGTGCGGGCGTCACCGTATTTTCGCTGTGGATCGTCCACCGCGGCCTGCACCGGGGCATCGAGGTAATGAACCGCTGGCTGGTGCCGCTGTTCGGCATCGCGGTGATCTACCTGGTCTTTGTTGCGCTAAGCCTGGATGGAGCGATGGATCGGCTGGTGGCGTTTCTGCAACCCGATTTTTCGCAGATCACCCCGAACGTCATTTTTGCCGCGATGGGCCAGGTTTGTTTTTCGGTCGGCCTATCCGGCGTACTCGGTGTGATGTATGGCAGCTATCTGCAGCGCAACCAGCGCCTCGCACCGACCGCGGTCGGTACGGTCGCGATGGACGCCGGCGCTGCGTTTCTGGCCAGCCTGTTCGTCGTGCCGGCAGTGCTGGTTTTCGGCCTGAACATAGCCAGCGGACCGGGATTGCTGTTCGATACGCTGCCGCAGCTATTCGCGGTCATGCCGGGCGGCCGCTGGCTGGCCACAGTGTTTCTGTCCGCATGGGTCATGGTCGCCGTGCTGTCGGTCATCGCGACCTACGACGCCATTGTCGGCGGCTTGCACGATTTAAGCGGGCCCCGCATTGGCAAGACCTGGTGGATCGCTCTGATCGGTGGCGCCAATGTTGCAGTGATGCTGCCGATTGCATTCAACCCGCAGTGGATCGGCACGCTGGATCTGGTGGTCGGCTCCGGCATGTTCATGTTCGGCGCGCTGATTGCCGTGCTGGCCGCCGGCTGGGGGCTGGGCAAAGTACGCCTGGCGGCGCAGGTTTCGGACGGCATACCGGCCCGGCTGCGCGGTCTGTTTATCATCTGGCTGCGCTATCTGGTGCCACTGGCGCTGGCGGCCATACTGATTGGTATTATTTATCCCGCTTTTCGCGCCTAAACGGGCCTTGCCCGGGGAACGCCGATGAACGACCGCAAACAACGGGGAATCGATGCGCTGAACCAGGACTACCGCCGGTTCGAACAAGTCCACAAAGACCAGCACTATCATCTGGCGGAAAAGCCGGGTCGGGACGAATACGATTCGGACTACGTGATTCAAACCTGCGATATGGCCGATTTCTTCCATCGCGGAGAGCAAGGCAAACGGGCCTTTGCGGAACAACTGGGCAGTGCGCTGGAAGGCATCGGATTTGCGATTCTGGTCAATCACGGCGTAGATGCCGGGCTGTATGACGCCACCACGACGCTGACCCGGCGGTTTTTCGAGCAAATCGGCGCCGAACAGCGGGCACCGTATCTGGCCCGGCGACACGGTTCGGTCAACCAGGGTTATTTTCCGATCAAGGAAACCACGGTGATCCACCCCGACCTGGTCGAAGGCTGGGTGTTCTGCCGGCGTGCTTTCGATCTGGACCGGCACAGCCACTACCGGGCGGAGGACTACTGGCCGGCAGCCGGCTACGAGCCGGAATTCCGCCGATTGATTCAGGCGCAGGAACCGCTGATCCTGCCGGTGATGCAAAGCCTGCTGCGCTACCTGGGCTGCGACCCGTACTGCTACGACGATAAGCTTACAGCCACCAACTTCGGCTTTCGGCTGAACTATTATCCACCGCTACAGGCCGAAGATCTGCATTCCGGCGCCGGACGCATGCTGGGCCATGAAGACGTGGACCTGTTCACCTTTCTACCGGCTCCGGACGTTGACGGCCTGCAGGTGCTCAACCGCCGCAATATGAAGTGGATTCGGCTGAACGCGCCACCGGGCAGCATTATCCTGAACACCGGAGACTATATGCAGCGCATCAGCAACGACCGCCTGCCGTCGACCACCCACCGGGTCGCCCATCCCGGCAACCCCGAACTGCTGCGGCAGGCTAGGGTTTCCTACCCGATGGCGATCTACCTGTGGGAAGACGAAATTCTGGAAGTGCTGCCGGGGCTGGGCGAACCCAAATATCCACCGATATCGGCACTGGCGTTCCATACCGCGATTACCAGCAAGTATTACGGCGAGGCCTATGCGGTAAAAAACGAAGACCCGGGCTGATCCGCGAAATATTTCCGGTCCCGGCAGGGTCATTAAAGCCAGACTGAAACGCACTTGCCTGACGGAGCACATACAATGATCAGATTATGCTTGGCAATACTGCTTGCCGGTACGGCCGTGTTCGGACAAGCCGGCGAAATTGCACCCGACCAATGGTCCATTCAGCCGCTGCTGGCCGGCGCAAAGGCACCGGCTTTTCAAGCCACCGGCGCCGACGGTTCCACCTTCACCTTCGATCCGGATCAGCTTGAACGCCCGGCGCTGATCATCTTCTATCGTGGCGGCTGGTGTCCGTACTGCAATCTACACTGGGCAGAGCTGCGCAAGATCGAGCAAGACCTGCTGGCGCTGGATATGGATATGATTTTTATGAGCGCGGACAAGCCATCGGTACTGGCCGATGCGATACAGGATGGCGAGGAGCTTCCCTATTACCTGCTGTCCGACAGCAGTACCGCAGTTGCGCAGGCGTTCGGTATCGCGTTTCGGGTCGATGACAAAACCTACCAGCGCTATATTCAACTCGATATTGTCGATTTGGAAGAAACCTCTGGTGAGGCCCACCACGCGCTGCCGGCACCGGCCACGTTTATCGTCGGCCGCGACGGCACGCTCAAGTTCCAGTATGTGAACCCGGACTTCAGAGTCCGGCTGTCGCCGGAGGTCTTGCTGGCGGCTGCCAGAACCATGCCGGAACGGCGAATCAGAAAGCCCTAACGCTTTTCCGGTGCAATCGTTTTGATCGCGGCGGCAAAGGCCCCATGGTCTTTGCGGTTCACCGGACTATGCACCGTGCGCTCAGTGGCCGGGTGGTGTGTCAGAGACACGCCGCCACGATATTCAGTGGCCGGCCGAATCGGCCGGCGACAGAAACCGCCGCCGCAATTGGGACAGACATTTAACAGCACCCGGTCTACGCATTCCCGGCAGAAAGTGCACTCATAGGAGCAAATCATTGCGTCGGTCGAATTCGGCGGCAATGCCCGCTTGCAGTGCTCGCAGCAGGGTCGTAGTTGCAGCACATCTCTCCTTTGCGAATCTACCGCAGCCGGCTGAATTGCATCAGCCAGTTTACTTCCCAGCTACTACCCTGATCCACGGAAAACGCCTGCTCCCAGCAGGCGGAGTCCGACCGAATCCCAGTCCAGAGGAATCTGATCCGCACGGGCGTCCCCTGCCACTCACCATCGCAATAGAAGCTGCCGATGCCGTTTTCAAAACTGCCGACCAGCGGTTTGTCCAGGCTGACCCGGTTGGAATCGGCCCAATACAGGCTCCATTGCCGGGTCTCCGGGTTAAACAGGCGCAGCGTCATTCCTTTGAAATCGGAACCGGTAACGACAAACTCGTCCACGTTGGCAAAGCCGTTCAGCGCCGGACGCACAGTCAGCTCCGCGTCGAACTCCTGCCAATCCGTGCATTGCACCAGGCGCTGATTCAGCTTACGGTTATGTACCTGCCAGCGCCCGATCAAAAAATCGAAATCGCGGTGGGAAGACATGGCCGGACCTTCTTTCGATAAGTCCCTTTATACTAGGAAGGCAGTGGCGAAGATAAAAAGCACCGCTTTTGGTGTTTCAGTGGGAACCGATTAATGAACGACATCACGCTATATGATCTGGAAGGGAGAAACGGGCGCCGCTTCAGTCCGTTTTGCTGGCGGGTAAAGCTGGCCCTGCAGCACAAAGACCTGGACTACACCGTGAAACCGGTTCGATTTACCGAAATCCCGGCCGTACATGACGGCGCCTTTAAATCCGTTCCGATCATCAACCATCAAGGGCACTGGATGGACCAGAGCTGGGCCATCGTCAACTATTTAGAAACGCAATTCGACGACCGCCCGAGCCTGTTCGGTTCACCAACCGGTAAAAGCCTGGCCGAATTCGTGACCTGCTGGACAGACAGCCAGTTGCTGGCGCCGGTGTTCCGCGCGATCGTGACCGATATCTACGCCAACATACAGCCCGAAGACCAGCCTTACTTTCGTACCACCCGGGAAAAACGCCTGGGCATGGCCCTTGAAGACACGCTGCCGCAGCGCGATGCCAACCGCAGCGAATTCCGGCAAAAGCTCTACCCGCTGCGACAGTTGCTGGGGAGCCAGCCCTACCTCGGCGGCGGCCAGGCCAGCCATGCCGACTATGCCGTTTTTAGTACTTTCCTATGGGCCGAGACCGCCAGCGATTTTGCACTGCTCGAAGACGACGACCCGGTACAGGACTGGAAGCGGCGGATGTACCGGGATCATGATGTATCGGGATCGTATTGAGTAGGTACTTGGGGTAGACCGCGTACTGCCAAACGCACCGAATCCGACTTATTTTGAGTTGAACCCCAATACCACCGAAATTCCAAGCAGAACTCCACAGGGTGGCCAAAGGCCGGTTATTCAACGCGTTGGCATCAAATTACACCGGACCGGATGATACGGCCGGCGAGTCGACGTAAAATAGCGTTAATATTCAATTCGCGTAGCACGATCTATTTTGCAAGCCATAAGTATTCTCAAACTGATTGTCATCCTGCTGCTGGCGGTACCGGCCGCGGCGGCTGCCGCTGTCGGTATCCCGGACGCCACCTCGGCTGCCGACCGGGAAAGCGCTGTTATTTTGCTGATAGCGTTTGTGTCCCTGGCATTGGTGGTTTCGTTTCTATGCTCGGTGGCCGAGACCGTTCTGCTGAGCATTACGCCACCATTTATCGAAAGCCTGCGGGACAGCAAGCCAAAACGCGCGGCCCTGCTGCAGGCGCTGCGCCAGGACAAGGTCGACCGTTCGCTGGCCGCGATTCTGACCATGAACACGATTTCGCATACCGTCGGCGCGATCGGGGCGGGCGCGCAGTCCGCGGTGGTATTCGGCAGTACCTGGGTCGGGGTTTTCTCGGCGGTGATGACGCTGGCCATTCTGTTTCTATCGGAAATTATTCCGAAAACCCTGGGCGCGGTTTACTGGCGCAGCCTGGTCGGCGTCACGACGCTGTTTATCCGCTCACTGATCGTGTTGCTGTATCCGCTGGTTCTGGCATCCGAAGCGATCACCCGGCTGATTACCCACGGCAAGAGCATTCACCGGTTCAGCCGCGACGAATTTATCGCGATGGCCGGTCTCGGCGAGCAGATCGGCGCGCTGGACGAGCACGAATCCAAGATCATTCACAATCTGTTCCGCTTCCGGTCCCTGACGGCCACCGACATCATGACCCCGCGAACGGTCATCTCGGCGCTGCCGGAGGCCATGCCGATCGACGAAGCTCAGGCACTGGCCGGCCGCAGCGCGTTTTCCCGCCTGCCGGTGTATCGGCAGGACATCGACGACATCACCGGCTTTGTGCTGAAAGACGAGATTCTGTCACAGCCCGCCGAAGCCGGAACGGACGTGACGCTGACCGCATTCAAACGCAAACTGCCGGCGGTACCGGGCACATTGGTGCTGCCGAAGCTGCTTGAATTTCTGCTCGACCAGCGTCAGCACATTGCGATTGTCGTGGACGAATACGGCGGAACCCGGGGCCTGGTCACTTTGGAAGATGTGATCGAAACACTGCTCGGGCTGGATATCGTCGATGAGATGGACAATGTTGCCGACATGCAGGCACTGGCCCGGCAGCAGTGGCTGAAACGCGCCCAAGCGCTGGGCCTGGAGTTGGCCGCCGAAGACCTGGACCGGGACGGGCAGCAGCCCGAGCCGGATTCGGATTCGGAGTAACGGCCGGCCGCACGGCTACGGCGATATCAGCCAGCGGGCTGCAGCGCTACAAAGCAATGGTCCGCCGACTGGCTATTGGTCTTCGGCCAGATGGCGCAGCGAGCGCATCCAGCGGTCGATCAGCGCTTTCACATGGGCCATTGGCCGCCTGGAATAGCGGCTGATGTGCGAGGACAATGACATCATGTCACGACCGTCAAGCTCTTCGGCGCCGCTGACCACCAGCTCGTTCTGCGCGTCAAACCACTGGTATTCGAAGTGAATCCGGGCCGGATGGATCGGCCTGACAACACGCGGATCGTTGGCCAGGGTGGTCGACGGCCGAATCTCACCGGCCATATCGACTTCGGTGACCGACACAGTCAGGCGGCTGCCTTCCGGCAAGTAGCGTTTTACCGCGCGTTCGAAATGCCGGCTAAGCTCCTCCTGCAGGTACAAGGAGTCGCGTTCACGATAGCTGAACTCGGTTTTGAAGTCCGAAAACTGCTGCGGTTCCAAATAAGTGACATGGGCCACTTCGCTGTCATCGGACTGCGCCAGCGCTGCCGGCGCCGAAAACGCTATGCCAATGGCAATCCATGCAACGCCAGTCAGGATTTGCCGCCTCATAAATTTCTCCTTCATGCGGTTCGCACCGTTCGTTTTCAAAGCTGTTGATTTCAGTGTAGTGCAATAGACTGACTCAGCGCTGAATGATTCAACGCCGGTGGGCCTGCTGTTTCGTTCAGTTGCGGTTCAAGCACAGTTCATTTCCGGTTAATCGGCACCGCGTAGGATGGCCCCAGGCAAACTGGAGGAAAGCCCATGACATTACACCGAGCCGGACTAGCGCTAGTCATTCTGTTGCTGGCCGCGCCGAGCGTGGTCTTTGCCGGCCACCGTCACGGCTACTACAACTTCGCTGAAAAATACGCCCGTATCGCGGTTCGGCAGCAGCGCGAAAACCTTCGCCTGGGCTGCCACTACCGCAGCCACCGCTGGCATTCCAATTACCGGGATCATTATTACTGGGCATCGCGAACCTCTCATTACAAAGCCAAACGGGAAGTCGACCGCCGCCATCGTGCGCTGCAGGAATGCCGGGCCCGCTACCACTCCGGATACTACGGCTACGACGACCACGATGATGACGACTACGGACACCGCCGGTACCGGGACCGCGATGACGACCGTCGCCACCGCCGGCGCAGCGGACACCGCTATGATGACTTTCCGAGCTACTACGCCGAGACCGCCGTGCGCCAGGCGAAGGCCAATATCCGCAACCATTGCGGCTACCAGGGCAACCGCTGGACCACCGACTACTACGCGCACTACAACTACGCGGCCAAAACCCGGCGTTACCGGGCCGAATCGGAAATTCAGGTGCGTGAAAAGCATTTGAACCAATGCCGCCATCGAAGCCGCGGCTACGATGACTAACCCCTTATCAACACACCATTCTTTCTCTTCATGAATGGGCTACTGCCCCGCTGAATGCGGGGCTTTTTTTTGCCTGCGGCACTGCAGCGACCGTACCGGATGCCGTCAACAACCCCTCGCGCGGCGCCTGGTCGTTTGAATGGTATGCTAAAACCAATAACCGCGAGGGAATGTCATGCGTCGCGTCACTGCTTTGCTACTTATCTGCGTTGTCTTCAGTTGCAGCTTTTCGGCCTCCGCCCGCGAGGATATCCCGGCCCCTGATCTGCTAAAAGACTGGCAACAGTGGATATTGTCGCAGGACAAATGGCTGTCCTGTGCGCCGCGTCTCGGGCAGGCATGGAACCAGGCCGGCGGAAGGCTATGCTTGTGGTCGGGGCCGATGCAGCTCGCGCTGGATGACGATCGGGGCCGCTTTTCGGTCGTAGTAACCGTTTATGCCGAAAGCAATGTTGCGCTGCCGGGCAGCCAGGAGCACTGGCCACAGCAGGTCACCGTCAATGGTGCAGCAGCCCCGGTGATTCGCATCAAGAATCGGCCTGCTGTGCTACTGGAAGCCGGCGAGTACCGGATTCAGGGGGAATTCCGTTGGCACCAGATACCCTCATTTATTCCGCTTCCTGCGCACTACGGAATCATCGGCTTGTCGCTGGGCGGTTCGCCGGTCAGGCTGCCTGATATTCGCGAAGGCAGGCTGTGGCTGGCAACGACCGAAGAGCAGGAACAGCAAAGCGACAGCATCTATATTCAAGCCAGCCGGCGTCTGATCGACTCCGTGCCGAGTACGCTGGAAACGGTACTGGAAATCCAGGTCGGCGGCCGCGCGCGCGAAGTACAAATTCCAAACGTACTATTGGCCGGGTATCGGCCGGTTTCGCTGCAGGTGCACGAGGCTTCCGATTACCGCTCACCGCTGCAATTGCAGGCAGACGGCGGCCTCACGCTGCAAGCGCGAAGCGGTTTCGTTCTAGTCCGCCTGCTGGCGCTGGCCGACAACGTTGTCAGTCAGGTGACTGCACCGCAGCCGACGCCGGCCAGCGACGGCACAGAGCTCTGGGCGTTTGACGCCCGGCCGCTGATTCGGGTTGCGGTTGCCGAAGGCCACCAGCCGACCGACGCCCGCCAGGCCCCTTCCGCTATGGCTGCCGAATGGCAGCACCTGCCGCTGTTTGCCCTAGGCAGCGGACAGTCTCTGAACGTTATCGAGCGCAGCCGCGGCATGCGCCCGGATGAAGGTAATCGCCTGCGGCTTAACCGTACCTGGTGGCTGAATTTCGACGGTGACGGCTTTCATCTGGAAGACCGGATCAATGGCCAGATGCGCCACGGCTGGCGGCTGGACCTCAAGCCGCCCTACCGGCTGGAAAGTGCATACGGCGACTACCGAAATGAGCCGATCATGATTACCGCATCGGAAGACGGCAGCACCGCCGGCGTCGAGGTGCGCAACCCGGCGCTGCGACTGACCGCCAGTGCCTCGGGCCCGAACAGCGGACGGCTGCCGGTCAGCGGCTGGAGCGAATCGCTGGAGCAGGCCGATGCGCGACTGATTCTGCCACCGGGCTGGCGGCTGTGGGCCGCGCCGGGGGCGGAACGCGCATCCGATACCTGGTGGGATGCATGGCGGCTGCTGGACATGTTTCTGGTGCTGATTACCGGCGCGTTCGTCTATCGCCTGCTGGGCTGGCGGGGCGCGCTGCTCAGCGTGCTGTTTCTGGCGTTGAACTACCACATCGCAAAGCCCCTGTTCGCACCGCTGCTGACCGTGATCCTGCTGACGCTTGCGGTCCGGGCGTTGCCCGGCGGGCTATTAAGGCGATTCTGTACGCTGATCCGGAACCTCGCCGGTATCGCGCTGTTCGGTGTCGCGCTGCTGTTTATTGCCGAACAGGCCAAGCTGGCCCTGTATCCGCAATTGGAATATGGGCAATTGTACGGCGCCTACCGCAGCAGCGGCCCGCCGGCAGCGACGGCCGCCCGGGAAGCGTTCGAGCAGGGCGAAGCGCTGGCGCGCAGCGTGATGGAAGAACCGCCCGTTGAAGACGAGTTCAGCAAGACTACTGTCACCGGCTCGCGTGTCAGCTATCACAACCTGTTGAACCGGTATCCGGAAAGCGCGCTGCTGCAGGCCGGTTCCGGGCGCCCGCAATGGAGCTGGCGGCAGCACTACCTGCACTGGTCGGGACCGGTGACGCCGGATCAGACCTTCCGCCTGATCGTCAGCCCGCCGTGGCTGACCGGCGCAATTCGCTGGCTGTCGATCGCACTGCTGGCGTGGCTGCTCTATGCGCTGTATCGGCAACTGCCGGCAGAACGGCGCAGCCAAAGCCCGGCCGGCCGATCTCAGGTATCAATACTGGTGCTGCTGGCGGCTGCTTGCTGTGTACCGGTTTCTGTACAAGCTGATATTCCATCGCCGGAACTGCTTGACGATTATCGCAACCGCCTGCACACGCCGCCGGTCTGCGCAAACCAGTGCGCAACGCTGGCGGATGCGCGCCTGGCGGTTGGCGCGGAGCGCCTGGCACTGGAACTGCAATGGCATGTCGCCGAGCCGGTCGCAGTACCGCTGCCGCAGGCCGAGCAAGGGCGCTGGCGAATCGTGTCGCTGACGGTCAACGACCGGGAGGATCAGAAGCTGAGCGGCCTGGAAGCACCTACGCTGTGGCTGCCGCGAGGTATACATACGGTGCGGGTCGGCGGCGAAATCAAATCGGTAGACGGTTTTGACATCCGTTTTCCGGCAATACCGCAGGTAATCGGTGTCAGCAGCGAGCACTGGATATTTTCCGGTCTCAACCAGGGCCGTTTGCTGTCGAATACGCTGAAACTGTCGCGTCGGGCAACCGCGGGCAGCGGCGAGAGGAGCGATGTTCGCGGCAGCCTGCAATTGCCTGCTTTTGCACGCCTGGAACGGCGTTTCCTGCTGGACCGCGAATGGGAACTGCAATCGTCGCTCAGCCGCTGGAGTGAAGCGTCCGCGGATGCGACATTCGAAATTCCGCTGATTCTGGGAGAACAGGTCTCCAGCCCGGAAACGCTGGTCGAAGACGGCCGGGTCATCGTCCATCTGCGCGCCGGTGAAGATCCAGCCGGTGGAGATCCAAGCTGGGTAAGCCGCCTGACGCCTGATGCCGAATTCCAGCTCAGCGCCGCCGCGTTTGAAGACTACGCGGAGTCGTGGGTATTTACCGTCAGCCCGATCTGGCATCTGGAATTTGACGGTATCGCCGAAGTACTGCCGGAGCACATCGGCGATTTCTGGCGCTACACCTTTTATCCGCGGCCTGAGGAAACGCTGACCGTTCGAGCCACCCGGCCGGCTGCGGTGGCCGGCAATACCCTGGTATTTGACCGGGTGCAGATCGACGACCAGCTCGGCAAGCATCAGCGCACCGTGGTGCTGACCGCAACGGCGCGCAATACTTTGGGCCAGGAGCACGAGATACTGCTTCCGGCCGACGCCACCCTGCGCAGCCTGCAAGTCGATGGCGAGCAGCACTACCTGACACCGCGGGACGGCAAGCTGTCGCTGAGCCTGAATCCGGGCGAGCATACACTGCGCATGGAACTGACCCGGCCCGAAGGGATCGGTCCCACCGTATCGGGCAGTGTCTTTGACCTTAACGCAGACAGTGCGAATCTGAGACGGCAACTGCAACTGCCGGCCAACCGCTGGATACTGGCAGTCTGGGGGCCGGGCGTCGGCCCGGCAGTGCTGTACTGGAGCGTGCTGGCCGTGGTCGTGCTGCTGGCCTGGGTACTGAGCAGAACCGGATTAACGCCGCTGCGTTTTTATCACTGGCTGCTGCTGGGCCTCGGTTTCAGTCTGTTTGCTTGGCCGGTGCTGGCGATTGCAGTCCTTTGGCTGCTGCTTACCGGCTGGATCGGCCGGCAATCGCCGCCGGCATCGCGGACCAACTACAACCTGCGCCAGATCGGCTTTGTGATGTTCAGCCTGTTCGCGCTATTGGCGCTGATCGCAGCCATTCCGTGGAGTCTGCTGTCGGAACCGGATATGCAAATTGCCGGGGCCGGCTCCTACGGGCGACGGCTGATCTGGATCATGGACCGCACCGGCGGTGAATTTCCGGCCCACCATGCGTTCAGCCTGCCGCTCTGGGCTTACCAGATACTGATTTTGCTCTGGGCACTGTGGTTGAGTCTGGCTCTGGTACGATGGATACGATGGGCTTGGAACGTATTGTCGGCCCACGGCTTGTGGCGCCCCAAGGCGACGCCCGAATCTTGATCTAGCCGGCCCGAAGGAGCCGTAGCCGATCCACCGAAGGGGTCCCACAGGCAGCCCGCCCGTTGCGGCTTGCCTCTGTGCTATTCCTCTTCATGGTGATGGCCGCCAGGTCCATGCGCGTGCCCGTGAGCGATTTCCTCGGCACTGGCCGCACGAATATCGACGATTTCCACATCGAACGTCAGGGCCTGTCCGGCCAGCGGATGATTCGCATCCACATCGGCATGAAAACGGCCGACCTTGATAACCTGCACCTGGCGCATGCCTTCCCGGGTTTGAATCAGCGCAACGCCGCCGGCTTTTAATTTGCCCGGGGCGCGAAGGTATTTTATCGGCAGCCGCTGAACCAATGCATCGTTGCGGTGGCCATAGGCTTCTTCCGGCGCGACCGTTGCGCTGAACCGCTCGCCGGCGCCTTTGCCCAGCATGGCTTTTTCCAGACCTGGAATAATATTGCCCGCGCCGTGCAGATAAGCCATCGGCTCACCGTTGCGCGAAGATTCCAGCAGATCGCCGGATTCGTTCTTCAGTTCGTAATGGAAACTCACGACCTGGTCTTGTGCTACGCTCATTGCCATTCCCTTACACCGGTTTTCGCGTCGATCCGGCCCATCGGTTGCAAAGGCGCGCATTATGGCATGAAACCGGGGTGCGCGGTTCCGCCGACGGCGAACCACAGAAGGCCGCGTTTGAACCTAGCCAACCGCAGGGTTTTGACTCCCGGGCAACGGGCATCTATCGTTAGAGCCGCAGGCGACCCGCCAGAGCGGGTGCCGTGAAGCACGGCTTCTTGCGCGGTGCGCAAACCGCTATGCCTCCCTTGGCTTGCTCTCCCGGTGGGGTGAGCGAGCAATGCGGGCGGCACCAGAGGGGTCGTGCGTTAGTTGCATGTCGTAGCCCTGGGTGGACAGTCTGGCGGTTTTCCGAAGGAAAGAAGCCCGAAATGGATAACTTGGGGCGTGCGGTTGCGGTCTTCGTCCGCACGCGCCGCGAAAGAAACGGGCGCAAGACACCTTAGATGTGCCGGTATACACCTGGAGCCAAGCTATGTTTCGCCAAACCACCGCTGCCGTTTTTCTAATCGGCCTGCTGTCGACCGGGTCGGTAATCGCCCAGTCGGCCGGCATTCAGGAGTGGACCGTGCCATGGCCCAACACCCGCCCCAGGGATCCGGATGTCGCACCTGACGGCAGTATCTGGCTGGCCGGACAGGCCGGCCACTATGTGGCCCGGTTCGATCCGAAGACCGAATCGTTCCGGCGCTTCGAACTGCCCGACGGCGCAGGCCCGCACAATCTGATCGTCGATCGGGACGGCAGCATCTGGTACGCCGGCAACCGGCAGGCCCATATTGGGCATCTGAATGCCGACGACGGCAGCATAGACCAGATCGCGATGCCGAACCCGGCAGCCAGGGACCCGCATACTCTGGTTTTCGACAGCCGGGGCAATATCTGGTTTACCGTGCAGCACGGCAACTTCATCGGTCGTCTGAACAAAGCCTCCAAAGCCGTGGACCTGGTGCCGGTACCGACCAAGCGATCGCGGCCCTATGGCATCGTCGTCGATGCCGAAGACCGGCCATGGGCGGTGCTGCTGGGCACCAACAAACTCGCAACCGTCGATCCGGAAACCCTGCAATTGCAGGAAATCAGCCTGCCGCGTACGGCGGCGCGGCCACGCCGTATCGGCATCACTGCCGACGGAATGATCTGGTACGCCGACTATGCCAAAGGTTATCTGGGCTGCTACGATCCGGGCAGCGGTCAGTTTAAGGAATGGCCGGCGCCGGCCGGCGAACTGAGCCAGCCTTATGCGATGGGCGTGGATGGCCGGAACCGTATCTGGTTTGTGGAAACCGGCCCCGATCCGAACACCTTGGTCGGGTTTGACCCTGAAACGGGCGCGTTCTTCAGCAACACCGCAATTCCCAGCGGCGCCGGTGCGGTGCGCCATATGGTTTACGACCAGGCCCGCAACGCGCTGTGGTTCGGCACCGATACCAATAACCTCGCACGCGCCGACCTGCCCTGACGGCCAACCCTGACAGCCAGCTCCTGGCCAAAACCGGCATTACCGTTCCGGCCCGACAGCATCGCCCGGCAACTAACCCGGCGACCCGATTCGGGCCGATGCACTTTTTTGTAACTATTCTTCGGGTGTTGCCGTTATTACCACTGTCATGAGCTTTCGATTCCGCCGCCTAGTCAGCAAACACGAAAATCAGGTGTTCAGCCTGGCGCGTTATCTGCTGAAGGACAGTGGCGAAGCCGAGGATGTTGCACAAGAGACGTTTATCAAACTGTGGAACCACCTGGACCGGGTCGATGCGGACCATGTGCTGCCGTGGCTGATGAAGGTTACCCGCAATGCCTGTCTGGACCGGTTGCGGCGAAGACGCCCCGAGACGGACATCGACCAGGCCATGGCCGACAGCGAGCCCGGGCCGGCGCAGTCGCTGCACCAGGACGAATTGGGCCGCTGGCTGCGCCAGGCCATTGCCGGGCTCAAAGAACCATACCGCTCCCTGGTGGTATTGCGGGATGTGCAGCAAAACAGCTACCAGGAAATCGCGGTGATTTTGGAATTGAGCCTAGAACAAGTGAAGGTTTATTTGCACCGGGCCAGGCGTCAATTGCGCACCCGGTTGCAGGAAGTACGAGTATGAATGAACAGGACCAAACCGTTAACGAAGCGTGGCAGCAGGACATTGACCGCCTGCTGGAAGGCCGGCTGAGCGAGGCCGAGCAGGACCGGCTTAAAGCACAGGCCAGTGCGGATTCGCAGCTGGCGCAGGCCATTATCGACGCCTACCGCATTCAAAACAGCCTGGAAAGCCTGGGCACCTATGCAGCCCCGCGGTCGCTGAAGCAACGCCTGCGGGCCATTCCGCGCCAGCACCGCGGACCGGTCTGGGCACTGGCCGCCGGCACCGCACTGGCCGCTGTCATCGCGATCGGCGTATTCAAGCAGTCGAAACCCAACGAACAACAGATTATTCAGGCCCAGCAGGACCTGGTGGTCGCCGTTCAATATCTCGAACAGTACGGCCTGCTGGCCAAACAGGAAATGCAGCAGGAAATCGGCGGCACATTGAAACAGGCGCTGATCGACGGCGTGCGGGACAGCGTGGACCGCCGGCCGCCGAATAGCGAACCAATGAATGATACTTTGCAGAATCAAGGAGCATGAAATGAAAAAACTGATTATTGGACTTATCTTGCTGATCGCCCTACCGGTGATGGCGCAGACGGACGACTTTCGCGACGAACCCGGTTTCGTTGACTTCGGTACGCTGAACGATCGCTACGGTACGCCGAAGGTGGAGATCAACCTCGGCCACCAGCTACTCGGCTTCGTCAGCGCGCTGAGCAAAAACGAAGACCCGGAAACGGCCGAGGTGCTGAGCAAGCTGAAAGCCGTCAGAGTGTATGTCTATGAGCTCGACGATGACGCCACAACGGCGGTATCGCATATTGAGGACATCGCATCGGACCTTAGGCGCGATAACTGGCAGTCCGTTGTGGTCGCCCGGGATGACGGCGAACTGGTCAATGTCTTTGTGAAGATGACCGGCGATGTCATCGACGGCCTCAGCGTGATGGCAGCCGGCGATGATGACGAAGCGGTTTTTATCAACGTCATCGGCGAACTTGATCCGGAACAGCTCTCTCGTGTGACCGACAAGTTCGATATCGATCTGGACTAGCCCATGCGCAAGACGATCAATATTCTATTGCTGGGCGCGTTAGTTGCGCTCAGCATTTCCGCATGCGGCATTACCGGCAACAAGCGTTTTCACCCGGGCTATGCCCGATTCGACTTTCCGGGTTCACAGGAAGCCGACCGGGTGATGGGCCTGTCCTTCGGTGCACTGCCGCTGCGTTTCGCGGCCTGGGTCGCCGATGAAGACCTGGAGCCCGAAACCGCCGACATGCTGCGCAGCCTCAAAGGCGTCCGTGTCTATATCTACGAACTGGATCAGCGCGGCAGGCACCGCCCGGACTATATTCACCGTACCGGTAATCAACTGCAGAAACAGGGCTGGGAAACCCTGGTCAAAGTGAATGAGGACCAGGAACAAACCTATGTCATGATGCGCATGGACAGGGGTGGCATTGCCGGTCTCACTGTGATGGCCAGCGACGGCGAGGAAGCCGTTTTCGTAAACCTGATCGGCAATATACGCCCCGAGATGTTCGGGGAAGTCATAGCCAAACTGGACGTCGGCGTGGATGTCGATATCCCCGAAGAAGAATTGGCGCTGGCGGAATACTAGGCAGACACCCCTCACGCAATTTCAAGCTCCTTTATGCCGGGCCCGACCGGGCCCGGCATTTTTCAAACCGAACACCTTGCCAGCGAAATCGGCTGCTATCATATGGCGCTGCCGGCTATAAGGATGCTGCATGTTTTACCGTTTCGTTTGCCTGTGCCTGCTGATCGCGCTGCAGGGCTGTGCCAATTCCGGACCCTGGGTCGAATTGAAAGGCCAAAAGGTCTTTGTAGAAGTCGAATCCGATCCCGCGTTCCAGGCGCTGGGGATGATGTTTCGCGAGGAACTGGCCGGCGATCACGGCATGCTGTTCGTCTACCGGCGGCCGGCAATGCTGTCGTTCTGGATGAAAAACACACGGATTCCGCTCGATATCCTGTACTTCGACGGCGACTTGAAGCTGGTCACCTTGATCGACAGCGCCCAGCCCTGCCGCAGCTCCCAATGCCCGTCCTATCCGAGTACCTATCCGGCCCAGTATGTGCTGGAAATCAACGCCGGAAAGGCTCGCGAATGGGGCGTGGAACTCGGCGACCGGCTGGAGTTGAACCTGGACTAGCGCCGATCGCCGTCAGCGTGCGGGTTTCCCGTGGGCCGCTTGCGCTGTTTGCCGGCAGCTTGATGTTGCTGCCGCACACGCGGCGCCGCCAGATATTCGCGCCACTCGGTCTGATACGGAACCAAGCGGTCATCCGGCAGCAGGCCGGCTAACGCACGGTCATGGTAAGGAACAAATACTTTCATCGGACTCGTCTCGTTTAAACACGAGTCCAGCCTACGCGGTAAATATGCCGAACCGGTGTTGGTTTTCGGGCAGGCCTCTGATGGGTTCGAACCGGTTTCGGCAGCTAGTCGTCCGGATCGCGTTCGGCGTCTTTTCGCGAGCGCATGTTGCCCAGCAGCAGCGTTGCCAGGGCCAGCAGAATTTCGTCAACGAACGGTATGAAATCGGGTACCAGCAGATTGACGGCAAACAACATTGCGGTAATGAAGAATAATTGCGGATAACGGAGGCGTCCGGCGAACCGGGTTAGTAACCCCAACAGGCCTGCCTGCGGTAAGCTCATCGTTTTAACCCGCCAATCCAGTTGTCGAAAAATCAGTTTACTCCGATGCCGGCCGGTACCGCCAGCATTGCGCTCATCTAAGGAGTCTCGCGCCCGCTTCTTTCGTAGTGCAGGTGGAGTCAGACGGCGGTTTCGCTATAGCGAAGAAGCCTTCTGACGGAACCGTTTAGCGCGTGCAGGTGGAGTCAGACGTGCTTAACGGTGCCTGCTGGTCGGCTTCTTTGCCGCTGGCAAAACCGCCGACCAAGTCACCTGCACTGCGGTTTCGCGATAGCGAAGAAGCCTTTTGACAGAACCGTTAAACGCGTGTGGACGAAAACCGCAACCGCACACCCTAACGGCTTCCCAGTCTAGCTTCTTTCCTGTCGGAAAACCGCCAGACTGTCCAGCCGGGGCTACGACGTACAACTAACGCACGACCCCTCTGGTGCCGCTCGCGCTGCTCGCTCACCCAACCGGGGTCCG
>JANQPM010000084.1 GCA_028289465.1 Lysobacterales bacterium
TCCACGGCCACGCAAACTGGAACTCAGACATAGGCGGTAATCCAGTGTCGGACCCAGAGAATGAGCTGACTCGGATCGGTTTCGTCGCCGGCATCCGAAGCCCCGTTGCGATAGGCGTTCTCCAGCCAGTCCAATGCCGCTTCCACTTTGCCAGGCGACCGGTCGTGCAGAAACGCCTGCCATTGTTCGCCCGACAGCTTTGAAACCGCCGGGCGCCCGAAACGGACCAGTGCGACCCGTTTCAACAGCACATTCAGCCCGGAAGCCAGGGCTCTTGCTGAACCGCCCTGCTGCCATTGATTTTGAAGCGCATCCAGCTCCCGCAATACAGATCGCCGCAGGCGGCGACGGCGAATGGCTTTCAGCGCGGCGCGGGCCAGCCAGAACAACAGCAGCAATACCAATGCGGCCAGCAGCCACCAGCCGGGCGCAGGCGGCCACCATGGCGCCGCCGGTGCGGCATGGATATCGCGCAGCGCCGCCAGCGCCGGATTATCCGAAGGCACGGCTCCGCCTCAATTCCATGCCCAGCCGATCCACACCGGATTCGTCCGTCGCAACCGGCAACCAGCGGGCACCATAGCGCTGAAACATCTTTTTCGGCTCCTCCTGGTGAGCCAGAGCCACCGATGCGAAGCGGTCTTTCTGTCGCCGGTTTCTGGTGTTCAGCACCGCCTGCTGCTCACCGTCCGAAATCGGGAACTGCCCATCCGGCAGAAAGCGTTCGGCCGGATCGATAACCTGGCAGCCGACAATATCGTTGTGCTGAACCAGGCGGGAGAGATGCCGGCTGCAATCTTCATCCAGCGCGAAAAAGTCACTGATTAATATCACCAGGCTGCCCGGGCGCACCACATTGCGCAATCGCTGCAGCGTATCGCTGAAGGCATCGGTACCGCCGTCCTGCCGGTCCGGATTGCACCACCGGACCAGTTGCTGGATCAGGCGCATCGCACCGCGACGGCCGCCGGCCGGTTTGATTTCATGATGTACGCCGCCACCGAACACGACGCCGCCGATACGGTCGCCGCGCGTGATTGCCATCCAGCCGGCCGCCGCTGCGATATGCGCCGCCTGTACTGACTTCAGGCGCCTGCGGGTGCCGAAAAACATCGACGGATTACGATCGACCACGACCATCACCGGGCGTTCCCGCTCTTCCTGAAACACTTTGGTATGCGGTTTTCCGGTGCGCGCGGTCACCCGCCAGTCCATATTGCGGATATCGTCACCGGGTACGTAATAGCGCGATTCCAGATAGTCGACACCGCGCCCTCGAAAGCGCGATTGATGAGGCCCGGCCAGCGCTGACCGCGAAGGTTGCCTGGCCGGCAGCCAGAACGCTCTGCAGCGGGCCTGCAATGCGATTAACTCGCCGGCCGTCAGTGTTATGCCCCGCCCGCCGCCGGATTCGGCGGATTCGGCGGCAGGCCGGGCGCTGACCACCGAGTTCATGGAGTCGGTACGAGTTCCAGCAGCCGATCGACCAGTTCATTCGCCGTCACGCCATCGGCTTCGGCTTCATACGACAGCAACAGGCGATGGCGCAGGACGTCGTGAGCCACGGCGTGAACATCGTCGGGAGAAACATAGTCGCGACCGCTGAGCCACGCCCTGGCCCTTGCGCAGCGGTCCAATCCGATGCTCGCGCGCGGGCTGCCGCCATAGCTGATCAGACGCGGAAGATCGGCATCGTAGGCCGACCCGTCCCGGGTCGCCATGACCAATTGCACGATGTAGTTTTCCAGCTCCGGCGCCATGAACAGGTCCAGTACCGCCTCCTGGGCCGAGAAAATAAGGTCCTGGCCCAGCAGTACTTCAGGCTGTTCGGCCGGTTTCAAGTCCTCCCGGGCCTGGCGCCGGGCCAGATCCATGATCTTGGCCTCGGCCTCGACATCCGGATAGCCGATGGTGACGTGCATCAGGAAACGGTCCAGTTGCGCCTCGGGCAACGGATAGGTCCCTTCCTGTTCGATCGGGTTCTGCGTTGCCATGACCAGAAACAACTGTGGCAGGCGGTAGGTCACCCGGCCAACGGTCACTTGGTGTTCGCCCATGGCTTCCAGCAATGCCGACTGAACCTTGGCAGGCGCCCGGTTGACCTCGTCGGCCAGAATCAAGTTGTGGAAAATCGGTCCCTGCTGAAATTCGAACTGGCCGCTGTTCTGCCGGTAAATTTCGGTGCCAGTCAGATCCGCCGGCAGCAGGTCGGGAGTGAACTGAATGCGGTGATAATCGCCTTCGATGCGTTCGGCCAGGGTCTTGATCGCGGTGGTTTTGGCCAGCCCGGGTGCGCCCTCAACCAGCAGATGGCCGTTGGTCAGCAGTGCAATGAGCAGACGCTCTACTAAATGTGCCTGGCCGATGATCACATCGGAGGTAGCCGACCGCAGCGCCTGAAACGCCTGCTGACTGTCCTCTCCATTTGCGGCGGACACCGGTTCTAGATTACTGTGATTATTCATATCAAACCTTATGCTATTGCCTGGGACCGCTATCCTGAGGCAAGCTTTCTACCCCGGCGTCTTGTTCCGACGCGCCGGGGTATTCAACCAAAACCCGCACTATCACGGTTTTACCAGAGGCATTGTAGTGCAAAAAGTAATACAACCGGACTGCTTAAAAGGTTCCGCGATAAACGATCACCGGTACGGACTGCCGGGGCGAGCCGTTCAGGCGGAGGCTGTTCGTGCCTGACCGCGGCCTGGTGGCTGCCGGCCATCCGGAAACCGCAGCGGCTGCCGCGGCGATGCTGCAAGCCGGCGGCAATGCCTTTGATGCGGCAATGGCGGCGATGCTCGCGGCCTGTGTCTGCGAGCCGATGCTCTGCTCACTCGGCGGTGGCGGCTTCTTGCTGGCGAAGCAGACCGGCCGCAAACCGGAACTGATCGACTTTTTCACGCAGACGCCAATAAGTAAACGGAACGGTGGATTGGAGTTCTTCCCGATCCACGGCAACTTCGGCGAGGCCACACAGGAATTTCATATCGGGCGGGGCGCGATCGCGACACCCGGTAGCGTGGCCGGATTGTTCCATATTCAAGAAGCTTTCTGCCGCCTGCCGCCGCAGGAACTGATTCAGCCTGCGGTCACACTGGCCCGCGACGGCCACCGCATCAACAGCCATCAGGCGTACACCCTGGAAATACTGCAGCCGATATTGACCGCCGGCGAAGACTGCCGGAACATCTTCTTTGACAACGGCCGGCTGCTGCGCGAGGGCGACCTGCTGCGCATGAAACAGTTCGCCGATTTCCTGGAGGTGCTGGCCGGACACGGGCCGGATTTGTTCTACCGCGGTGAAATCGCCGCCCTGCTCGACCGGGATTGTCGCGACGGCGGACACCTGAGCCGCCGGGATCTGGAAACCTATCGCGTGATCCGGCGCCGGCCGCTGAAATGGCTGCTGGACCGGCAGCCGGTCTGGACCAACCCGGCGCCGTCCAACGGCGGCCGGCTGATCGCCGCGTCGGCAAGCCGCTTTCTGGAATGCATTGCGGAATCGTCCACCAGCCCCAACCCGGCTTATTTTGAAACCGTGTATCAGGCCCAGCAACATGCCAATCGCATGCGCCAGCACAATGCGCTGGACGGAGACGACCTGCCGGACCGCTGGCAGCAATCGCGCGGTACTACGCACATCAGTGTGATTGACTCCCAGCAGAATATCGCCGCGCTGACCCTGTCGAACGGCGAAGGCTGCGGATATACGATTCCGGGCACCGGAGTGATGATGAACAACATGCTCGGCGAGGAAGACACCCAGCCCGACGGCTTCCATCAGTGGCCGGTAAATACGCGTATCGCATCGATGATGTCGCCCAGCATTGCCCGCCTGTCCGACGGCCGCTGGCTGGCGCTGGGTTCGGGCGGCTCAAACCGCATCCGCTCGGCGATCCTGCAGGTTTTGCTGCGCCGGGCCTGGCTGCGCCAGAACCTGGCCGATGCGGTGAACGGGCCCCGGCTGCACCTGGAACGGGACCTGCTGAGCTACGAAGACTGCGACTGGCCCGAAGGCATGGCCGACACGTTGCGGACCCGGTATCCCGATGCCCATGCATGGCCGGAGCGGAATCTGTTTTTCGGTGGCGTGCACAGCGTCGAATGGGATTTCGAGGGTGGTGACCATGTCGGTATCGGCGACCGCCGTCGAGGCGGGCATGCACTAACTATCTAGCTGATTAATAATACTATTCTAAAGCGATTGAATAATTACGAAGTTCATCGTACAATATTCTTCGTAATTATAATCCACCACAGGAGAACGCCATGAAACGCACGCTTACCGGAATCAGCCTGGTATCCATTCTGCTGCTCAGCGCCTGTGCCGGCACCGGCGGCATACCGGCTGCCAACCCGCCGGCCGAATTTACCGCCGTCAGCAGCGCGGCTGATCGCTATGTCGCCTCCGTTGAGCGTAAAGCCCGGCTCAGCGGCGTACATGTCCAATGGGTCAATCCGCCGCAGGCCAAAGACAGCCAATAGGCTGCACTAGTCCCGTAGGAGCGCCTTTAGGCGCGAAAGCGAAATTCACAAGCTCTTCCAGTCGCGCCTAAAAGCGCTCCTACGGGCGCTTCGGGCCTCGCAAAAGCGCGATCGCAGGAACGGCTTTGCCGGCCATGCCCGGTCAGAATTCCTGTGGATCGACATCCACATGCCAGCGTACCTTTCGAGCCCCCGGCAGGCGCTCCACCGCCGGCAGCCAGTCATCGAGAAAACCCTGCAGGCCGTGGCGCTTTTCCGCCTGCAGAACCAACTGCCACCGAACGTGGCCTGCCCTTCGAGCCTGTAACGCCGGCATCGGTCCGTACAGCAGCAGTCCGTCCGGCAGCGGCCGAACCTGCCGGGCGGCGGCCAGAAACTCACTGACCGCCGATTGGTTTCCGGCCTCGGCCCGCAGAATGCAGTGGAAGGTTAGCGGCGGCAAGCCGGCCTCGCGCCGCTCCTGCAGCAGACGTTCGGCCAGCGGCCCGTAGCCCTGGCCGATCAAGGCCTGCAAAAACGGGTGATCGGGATGATAGGTTTGCAGCAACACTTCGCCTCGAATATTCGCACGCCCGGTCCGGCCGGCAACCTGGGTCAATAGTTGGGCCAGGCGCTCACTGGCCCGGAAATCGGCGCTGTAAAGCGACTGATCGGTATTGAGTATCACGGCCAGGCCGAGCTTCGGAAAGTGGTGTCCCTTGGCCAGCATCTGGGTACCGACCAGCACCGACGGCGTACCTTGCTTGATCTGCGCCAGCAGATTTTCCATCGCGTCCCTGCCACGAGTGCTGTCGCGGTCTACTCGAATCACCGGATAGTCGCTGTAGCGGTCAGCCAGCCACTGCTCGATACGTTCGGTACCCTCTCCGATCCGGCGTAAATCAATGCCGGCACAGGCCGGGCATCGCTGCGGCACCGGCTGCTGACGGCCGCAGCGGTGGCAGCGCAGACAACGCGGGCGGCGATGCAAGGTCATATGCACGTCGCAACGCAGACAGTCTGCCTGCCAGCCGCAGTGATGGCACATCAGCAACGGCGCATAACCGCGGCGATTGATAAAAACCAGCACCTGCTCCCGCCGCCGCAGTGCCGCACCGATGGCCTCGGCCGCAGGCGCCGATACGCCTTCCTCCACCGCTTGCTGCCGCATGTCGACCACCCGCCAGTCGGGCAGATCGCCCGGCCCGACTCTTTGCGTTAAGCGCAGATGCCGGTAACGCTGCCGTCGGGCGTTTTGCAGCGATTCCAGCGACGGCGTGGCCGAGCCCAGTATGACCGGGGCCGCATCCAGCTTTGCCCGCTGTACGGCAACATCGCGGGCGGAGTAGCGCAGCCGGTCCTGCTGCTTGAAAGACAGATCGTGCTCCTCATCCAGAATGACCAGCCCGGGACGATACATCGGCAGAAATACCGCGGACCGGGTGCCGATGATCAACGGCGCATCGCCGCTTGCGGCCTGAAGCCAGGCCTGATCCCGTTCGCCATCGCTTAAACCGGAGTGTGCAAGCACCGGCTCAATCCCGAGGCGCCGTCGAAAACGCCCGGTGATTTGCGGCGTCAAACCGATTTCCGGTACCAATACCAGCGCCTGTGCGCGCTGCTCCAACACCGTGTCAATCAGCGACAGATAGACTTCGGTTTTTCCGCTGCCGGTTACTCCGTCGAGTAGAAAGCGGCCGAACTCTCCGAGGGCCGGGCGAACCGCAGATACCGCGGCTTGCTGTTCGTCGCTCAATTGCGGTCCGCCGGTACGGGCAAGTGCGAACTGCCTGCGCGTCAGCGCATTGACCCAGCCGAGTTGCAGCAGGCGCTTCAACGCCGCACTGGAAAAACCGGCGGCCTCGGCAGCGCTGATCGCCCCCGACTGCATCGCGGCAACCAGTTCGGCCTGACGCGGTGCCCTGGCTTCCAGTACAGCCGGATTCGGCAGGTCGGCGGTTTCGCTCAGTGCATATGCTGCCGGCAGCGGCGATGGCGCCGGTCCGGCTCGGCGCAGAAACGGAGGCAGCGCATTAGCCAGCACTTCGCCGGGCGGGTGATGATAGTAATTCCAGCACCAGACGATCAACCGCCACAGCGCCGGCGGAATCCGCGATTCGCGGTCGATCAACTCGGTAACCGACTGAATCTTGGCGTCGGGAAACCGGGCCTCGTCAGCGCCGTCGACCAGCCAGCCAACGCGTTCCCGGCGACCGAACGGCACCCGTACCCTGGCGCCGGGTGCCGGCAGCGGTAGACCGGCCGGCCAGCGGTATTCGAAACACTGGTTCAGCGGTACCGGTACGGCCACGCGAACGTATCGTGGCGACTTAGCCGGCATGGAAAACCGAAGACGGGTGCATGCGGCGGATCACGCCGGCGGTGCCGTTCGCGGCCGGCCGGCCATGTCCGGCCGATACGGCAAAATGTGCTGCAAACGGCGCATTGCGTTATTATCGCGTCGAAGCCAGCCAACTCACAAGGAGAACAACCATGGGCATGATGAGTGAATTCAAGGAATTCGCAATGAAGGGCAATGTTGTCGATATGGCAGTGGGCATCGTGATCGGAGGCGCCTTTGGCAAGATCGTCTCCTCTTTTGTGAACGATGTGCTAATGCCGCCGATCGGCATGGCGCTCGGCGGCGCAGATTTTTCCGACTTGGCCTATACCCTGAAGGACGCCACCGCTGAGGCCGAGGCGGTAACGCTGAAATACGGTGCATTTATTCAGACTTTTATCGACTTTCTGATTATCGCGTTCGCCATCTTCATGGTGGTCAAGGCGATGAATAAAATGAAGAAGGAAGAGCCACCCGAGCCGGAGGCGCCACCGGAGCCTTCAAACGAGGAAAAACTGCTGACTGAAATACGCGACTTACTGAACCGCAATTAGTCGGTGCGGGTAATTCGGTACCTTCATCGGACCGGAACGGAAAAGGCCGTCTTGAAGACGGCCTTTTTGGTTTATTCCCCTTTCGATTTATTCCCTCTTCAATTTATTCCATGGTGTCCTTGTCATGACCCGGCGGCATCAGTTTCAGCGCTTTGAGCTCTTGTGCGAATAACGGCAGGTTGGTCTTCAGCTCGATAACATCGGCCAAAATCCTGGCCGCCTCGTTCAGCAGCAGGTCGAAATCGTCTTTGGCAGCCGCTTCCTCGTCTTCGCTCTCTTCGCCCGCGAGATCGTCGTCAATATCGTCTACCGGCTCAGGTACCGGCTCGCCACGGCGTACTGCGCGCTCTTCGGCACGTTTCTGCCGCTTGTCTTTGGCCTCGTCGATTTCCTGCCGCCGTTTCGATTCCAGCAGCGATACGGTTACGCGGTCGGCACTGTCATTGTATTCCTCGATATCGGTCAGCAGGTAGTTGAATTCGGCATCGGCCTTCATGCGGTTCTGATAGCGCGTGTCGACCACTGCAAACAGGTTCGACAGATCGTCCACCGGCTGATATTCCGTGGCTTCGATTTCTGTCCACGGCAATGCATTTTCCAGGGAACTCTCTCCCCAGTCAGCCGCCTCTCCGGCAAACGGAAAGACAATATCCGGAATCACGCCTTTGTTTTGAGTGGATCCGCCGTTAACGCGGAAGAACTGCGCGACGGTCAGCTTTAGCTGCCCCATTCTGGCCGAATCGGCCGGCGTGAAATCGTCCAGGTCAATCAGGTTTTGCACCGTACCTTTGCCGAAGGTCGGCTCGCCGATGATAATGCCGCGGCCGTAATCCTGAATCGCAGCCGCGAAAATTTCAGAAGCGGAGGCACTGTAGCGGTTAACCAATACCGCCATCGGGCCATCCCAGACCATATCGGGGTCATCGTCACGCTCCAGCGAGACTTTTCCGCGCGTCGTTCTGACCTGAACGACCGGGCCTTGTTCGATAAACAGGCCGGTCAGCGTGGTTGCCTCTAGCAGCGAGCCGCCACCATTATTGCGCAGGTCAATCACAATACCGCTGACGCCCTCTTCCTTCATCTCATTGATCAGGCGGTGTACGTCTCTGGTGCTGGAACGGTAGTCGGGCTTGTTGGTCGCCCGGCCCTGGAAATCCAGATAAAACACCGGCAGCTCAATAATACCGATCTTCACCACTTCGTCGCCGCGCGGGACTTCGATGATCTGTTTTTGGGCAGCCTGTTCTTCCAGCTTCACTTCGTTACGAACCAGATTGATGATCTCGCTGGGTCCGTCAGGACCGGCGTCCTCCGGCAAAATCTCCAACCGCACGACCGTGCCCTTCGGCCCGCGAATCAAATCCACAACGTCATCCAGCCGCCAGCCGATCACATCGACCAGCTTTCCGGATTCACCCTGGCCGACGCCGATCACCCGGTCGTCTTCCTTTAGCCGGCCGTCTAAAGCCGCCGGACCGCCCGGTACGATGCGCGCGATCGAGGTGTATTCGGTTTGCCGGTCCAGCAATGCGCCGATGCCTTCCAGCGACAGCTTCATGGAAATTTCAAAGTTGTCGGAACTGCGTGCGGACAGATAAGAGGTGTGCGGTTCGATGGCCTGCGTAACCGCATTCATAAAGAACTGGAACACATCATCTTCGTTCAATTCGATGATGCGGCGTTCCAGGTTGTCATAGCGCTCGCGCAGCATCTTGCGGATTTCCGCTTCTTCCTTGCCCGCCAGCCGGAGGCGCAGGTAGTCGTTCTTGACGCGCTTGCGCCATATCTCGTTCAGTTCCACTTCGCTCAGGGACCACGATGCCTCAGACCGGTCGAATCGGTACAATTCATCAACGGTGAAATCGAATTCGCGATCCAGCGTCTGGCGAGCGTAGTTAATCCGTTCCTTGACCCGCTCAACATACAGGTTGAAGATTTCGAATGCCGGAGCCAGCTCGGTATGCCGAAGCGCATCGTCAAAGGAATGCCGGTGCCTTTCGAAAACGTTAATATCGCCCTGAAGAAAGTAGGACCGGTTCGGGTCCAGCATTTCCAGATACTGGTCCAATACCATCGCGGACAGGTGGTCGTTTAATTTGGTGTTTTTGTAATGCCAGTTGGTCAGTACCTGGGTCGCTTTCTGGGTTGCAAACCGCTGGGTGATCTTCGGCTTGAGAAGGACGCTTTCATCCGCTGAGATCGCCACAGGGGCACTGACCAGCAGCAACGCCGCCACCAGCAGGACTCCGGTCGTCTTTCTCGTGCTTGGGGCATTCAATTTCAAAGTACTATCCCGTTATTGTTAAGTCCGCACCTTGCGGTTGGTCATTTGAGTGTAGCGCGAACCGGCATGACTGCAAGCGGAACGCGTAATAAAAAGACCTAAATTTGAGCGATCAGTTGCAATTTAACCCGAATTTGCGGCAGATGGTCAGCTCTGCCGGTTTAAGCGACCGGCTTCGGTTCTGCAGTCAATCCGGCCTCTTCGGCCATCGCATCGGCGTGGTAGGAAGACCGGACCATCGGCCCGGAAGCGACGTGGCTGAAACCCATGCGGTGACCGAGCTGGGCAATCTGCTCAAACTCCTCGGGCGTCCAGTAACGCATCACCGGGTGATGATGGGGCGTCGGCTGCAGGTACTGACCGACGGTTACCATGTCCACATCGTGCTGTTTCAGGTCCGCCAGCGCCTGTTCAACCTGCTGCAAATTTTCGCCAAGACCGAGCATGATTCCGGACTTCGTCGGCACATCCGGATGCTGGGCCTTGAACCGCTGCAGCAAGCTCAGCGACCAGCGGTAATCGGCTCCCGGCCTTACCTGCCGGTACAACGGTTCAATGGTTTCAAGATTGTGGTTGAATACATCGGGCGGCGCCGCGCTCAGCACTTCCAGTGCGCGTTCCATACGGCCTTTGCCGCGGAAATCCGGTACCAGAATTTCGACCTTGATGCCGGGGTTCGCTGCCCGTACCCGTTCGATGCAGGCGACGAAATGTCCGGCACCGCCATCGCGCAAATCGTCGCGGTCTACTGAAGTAATCACCACGTATTTCAACGTCATCTGGCGAATGGTCTGCGCCAGGCTTTCGGGTTCATCAGGGTCCGGCGGCTTCGGCCGGCCGTGGGCGACATCGCAGAACGAACAGCGGCGCGTACAGATATCGCCGAGGACCATAAACGTCGCGGTGCCCTTGCTGAAACACTCGTGAATATTCGGACAGGATGCTTCTTCGCAGACTGTGACCAGATGATTCTGGCGCAGGTTGGCTTTGAGGTTCTGCACCGCATTGCCGAGCGGCAGCCGAACCCGGATCCACGGTGGTTTACGCAACATCTCGGCGCCGGCATCGAAACCGGCGGTGTTGCGCGCGATTTTGTCCGCACCCATTTCCTTTACACCAATCTCTTTTACACTGGCCTGCTTCGGCGTCGCCAGCTTAATCGGTATGCTTCGGTTACTCATGCAGCGAAACCCACGGGTGCATCGGCGGGCTTTGCATTGTAGCCCAGATTGGCGGTCAGATGCCGGATCAGCAGCGGTTTGACCTCATCGCAGCTCACTGCCCGAAAAGCGCTGAGCTGGGTAACCGGCATGCCGGCAAAGCCGCATGGATTGATACGGTTGAACGGTTCCAGGTCCATTGCAATATTAAAGGCCAGTCCGTGAAAGCTGCGGCCTTTGCGCACGCGCAGACCCAGCGATGCGATTTTTGCACCGTCCACATAGATTCCCGGTGCATTTTCCATCCGCTCGCCGGCCACATCATATTCGGCCAGCACGTCGATAATCGCCTGCTCAATGCCGCTGACCAGCGTTTTCACGCCAAGACCTTTGCGGCCGATATCCAGCAGCGGATAGCAGACGATCTGACCCGGGCCGTGATAGGTCACCTGGCCACCGCGGTCTACCGCAATGACCGGAATATCACCCGGCGCGAGCACATGTTCCGGCTTGCCGGCCTGGCCCTGAGTGAATACGCGACGGTGTTCCAGCAGCCACATTTCGTCCGGTGTCGCTGCATCGCGCGCATCGGTGAACCAGCTCATCGCCTGCCATACCGGCCGATAGTCGGTTAAGCCCAGATCTTTAATCAACAGTGGCGGCAGTTCGGATGACATCGGCGGTTCCCAGCGACATGAATAGCGCCGCTACAGCGCCATCATCACCTCTTCGCAATCGGTCAATGCATGATAGATGCGATCGAGCTGATCTTTGGACGTGGCCCGGACAACCACCGTAACCGATTCGAAATTGCCGGCCCGGCTCGGGCTGACCGTAACCGCCTGATCGTCAAACAGTTCGGCATGCTCCAATACCAGTGCTACGACTCTATCGCGAAAGCCGGCCTTGCTGCGGCCCATCGCCTTGATCGGAAAACGGCACGGGAATTCCAGTAGTTCCGGGCTGGCGTCGGTCGCCGGTCCGCTGCTGCTATTCATCGTCGTCGCCACCGAACAACCCCCCGAACCACAGCCGCATGCCGTCCACCGTACGGCCGAAGAAGCCGCTTTGCGAGACTTCGGTTAACGCAACCAACGGCCGCCGGCCGACAATTTCCTGACCGAGGTGAATACGCAGCTCGCCAATCACCTGGCCCTGGCCTACCGGCGCGGTGAGTTGCGGCGTCAGTTCCAGTTGCGCATCCAGTTCCTCATAGCGGCCACGCGGAATCGTCACGTAGAAGTTGTCCGTCAACCCCAGCGCAACCTCATCTTCCTTGGCCTTCCAGACCCTGGCCTTGGCCAGTTCCTGTTCGGCTTCGTAAAGTTGGAAGGTTTCGAAAAACCGGAAACCGTAATTTAACAGCGCCTGGCTTTCATTGGCCCGCACTTCCTCGCTAGCCGCGCCCATCACAATGCTGATCAGCCGCATACCGTCGCGCATCGCGGATGCCGCCAGGCAGTAACCCGCAGCTTCGGTATGGCCGGTTTTCAGGCCATCGACTGCCGGATCGCGCCACAGCAGCATATTGCGGTTGTGCTGGCGAATACCGTTATAGGTGAATTCCTTCTCCGCATACCAGCGGTAGTATTCCGGAAAGTCGCGGATCAGAGCAGTGCTCAGCACCGCCACATCGCGCGCCGTGGTGTAATGGTTTTCGTCCGGCAAACCGGTGGCGTTCGCAAAATGGGTGTTCTGCATGCCGAGCTGCACCGCATAGTGGTTCATCAGGCCGACGAACGCCGCCTCATCGCCGGCAATATGCTCGGCCAGCGCGATACTCGCATCGTTACCCGACTGTATCACCATGCCGCGAATCAGGTCCTCGACCCGAACCTTCGAACTGGCCTCGATGAACATTCTGGAACCGATAGCCTGCCTGGCCTTGTTACTGACCGTTACCACCTCGTCCAGCGCCAGATTCCCGCCATTCAGCTCATTGAAAACCACATATCCGGTCATCACTTTGGTGATGCTGGCCGGGTCAACCCGCGAATTCGCATCTTTTTCCACCAGCAGTTCGCCGCTGTGAAAATCCATCAGCACGTAGCTTTTCGCACCGAGCTGCGGCGCTGCCGGTACCGGCACCGCGTTGGCCGTCGGGCGCTGGGGTTGAGCCATCGCAGTGAGTGCCAGCAGCAGGCATACGGCGATTCCGCCGCGGAAAATCAGTGCGTGACGAATGCGCATGGTTATCGGACCCGGTATTGATATCATACTTAACGGAGTGTCACTCGATGGGGGCGCTCCAGCCCGAGTTCAATGGCCCGCGCGGTCAACGCCTGAACCTGGGCCAAACTGTCCAGCGGTCCGACCACCACTCGATACAGTTTATGGCCGGATCGCCGCAAGGTCTTGATCTCGGCGGACCGAATGCCGGCGCGCCGCAACGTCCGCTTCAAATCCTCAGCGCGCTTTTTGTCGCTAAATGCGCCAAACTGCATATAATTATCATCTTTTTTGTCGAATTTGACCTTAACCGCTTTATTTCCACTGAACGTAATAGCCCGTACTTCAACCGGTGCGGTACCGCTGGCCAGCATATCCAGCCGGGCAGCGGCGCCGTAAGACAGATCGATCAGCCGGTCATCCTTGAACGGACCGCGATCGTTTACCTTGACGGTGATTTTGCGACCGTTGTTTAAATTGGTGACTTCCGCATAGGTCGGCAGCGGCAGACTCTTGTGCGCCGCGGTGGCCAGGTACATGTCGAACACTTCGCCACTGGACGTCTTCCGGCCGTGGAATTTCTTGCCGTACCAGGACGCCGTGCCACGTTCGATGTAACCCTCGGCACTGGACATGACGTGATACTTTTTCCCAAACACTTCATACGGCGAGTGGTTGCCGTAACGTGCGCGCGGCTCGGGCCGCGGCTTGGCATCCTTCACCTTGGCAGCATTGATCTTGCCGCGTGGCGGTCCATCGGCATCCTCGCGTTTGGACGGCCCGCCACAGGCCGCTAGCGCACAAACGAGCAACAGCAAAACGAGCAGCCGGCTTGTCGATATCGAACGGTACTTCATTGCTGATCGCGCCGAATTTCAATGGCCTGCGCAAGCTGATACACCGCCAGCGCATACAGCGGGCTGCGATTGTAGCGGGTGATGACGTAGAAATTATCGAAGGTCACCCAGTACTCCGGCCCGTCGGCCTGCTCAAACGCCATCAGGCTGGCCGGAACCTCGTCGGCCACCGGAAATGCCGGCGAATAGCCGACCTGTTTCAATGCCCCCACCGTGGACTGTGGTTTGACACCCATATCCCTTACGCTGTCCACACGTTCGCCCGCGACCGCTCTGCTGGCGACCGGTTCGCCCCGCCGCCAGTGGTGAGAACGAAAATAGTTGGCCACCGATCCGATAGCATCGGCCGGCGAACTCCATAAATCGCGCCGGCCATCAGTGTCGAAATCCACGGCGTATGCACGGTAGCTGCTCGGAATGAACTGGCCGAGGCCCATCGCACCGGCATAAGATCCGGTCACCGTGTCCAGCGGCAAATCTTCTTCATCGGCCAGCAGCATGAACTCCATCAGTTCGTTAGCGAAAAACGCGGCGCGTTTCGGGTAGTAGAAGCCGAGCGTGGCCAGCGCATCGAGCACCCGATAGCTGCCGGTGATTCTCCCGTAGCTGGTCTCAACGCCGATGATCGCCACGATGATCGCCGGATCGACATCGAATTCCTCCGCCGCGGCCGCTATCAGATCTTCGTATTGATCCCAAAACGCCAGACCGTCACCGATGCGTTTTTCGGTCATGAAAATCGGCCGGTATTTATGCCATGGCATGGCCTCAGCCGGCCGCGTGATAGCATCGATGATCGACTGCTGGTATTCGGCCTTTTGCAGCAAATTGCGCACATAGCCTTCCTCCAAACCGTGTTTTTCGACCGCCTGCCGAATAAAAAGGTCTTGCCCGGGATGCGGCTTTGCGCAGGCGCTGCCGGACAGCAGGAAAAGCCCTAAGGAAAAAGACAATATTAGTGGTTTCATTCTCCCTCGCTTATTGGAATGGCTGCCAACGCCCGTGCCGACCCACTGGCCCGGTATCGGTGCGGGTGCCTGGCCTGTTTGACTCAAGACCTCAACATTAGTTTACCGGACTTTGCCGACCGCACCATCCATCCTGCCCACCGTTTACCGATAGCCACATTCAGCGAAGGGTAAACCGGCGATGACCGTAGACAGACATCAGAATGCCGAAACCGCCAAGCAGGGTTACGATCGAAGTGCCGCCATAGCTGACCAGCGGCAACGGCACACCCACGACGGGCAGCAGGCCGGACACCATCGCGGCGTTGACGATCACGTAGACGAAAAAAGTCATCGCCAGGCTGCCGGCCAGCAGACGGCTGTAGCTGTCATGGCCCTGTTTTGCGATCCACAGGCTGCGCCAGACAATAAACAGATAAATCGAAAACAGCACAGCGACGCCGAAAAAGCCGAACTCCTCAGCGTAGACCGACAGGATGAAATCCGTTGAGCTCTCCGGCAGGAACTCCAGATGCGACTGGGTACCGTTCAGCCAGCCTTTGCCAAGCAGGCCGCCGGAACCGGCTGCGATTTTAGACTGGATGATATTCCAACCTTCACCCAGCGGATCGTTCTCCGGATTCAGGAACGTTCGAATACGGTTGCGCTGATACTCATGCATCAGGAACCAGAGCAGCGGCAGCGCGACCAAGCCCAGCGCGGCGGTCGCACCCATCAACCGCCACTGCAAGCCGGCAAGATACAGCACGAACAGGCCGCTGACCCCGACCAGCAACGCGGTTCCCAGATCGGGCTGAAAATAGATGATGGCCATCGGGACTGCGACCATTGCCACAACCAGACCGCTTTCGGCAAATCGCGGCGGCAGCGGCCGGCTGTGCAGATACCAGGCCACCGCCATTGGTAGCGCCAGCTTCATAATCTCTGATGGTTGAAAGCGCACAACGCCGAAATCCAGCCAGCGGTTCGTACCGCGACCTTCACCGACGATCAATGTCACAGCCAGCAGCAGCACACCGAGCAGATAAGCCCACGGCGTCCAAAGCCGGAACAAACGCGGCGGAATACTGCTGAAGGCAAGCAACACGGTAAAACCGACACCGAGCCTGACGACCTGCCTGTAGACCGTCGCCGGATTTTGGTCCGACGCACTGTAAAGCGCGGCCAGACCAATCAGCGCCGCCAGCAGCAAACCGACGAGCAGCGGAATATCCACACGCGGGAAGTGCAGCCAGCGAAAATTAGCCGGCTTCATTGCGCGTCATCCAAAAGCCAGGCATCCAGCACTGCCCGGGCGATAGGCGCGGCCACCGTGGAACCGGCACCGCTGTGCTCGGCCACAACGGCCACCGCTATGGTCGGTGCTTCGGCCGGCGCAAACGCGATAAATAACGCGTTGTGCCGCAAATGTGCAGCGACCTGCTCTTCCTCGTAAACCTCCCCTTCGCGCAGGCCGAAAAGTTGTGCGGTGCCGGTCTTGCCGGCAACGGTATAGCCGACATTTTCGCTAATGCCCTTGGCCGTTCCGCGCTGACCGTGAACCACTGCGATCATACCCGCATAGACCGCCTGCCAGTTGGCCTCATCCGCTATCGGGACAGACGGCAGGCTGACCGGAGGCAGCGATTGAAAATCGCCGGACCCCGATTCTCGCGTTGCGGTAACCAGCCGTGGCCGGTAGCGCATTCCCTGCGCGGCCAATGTGGCCGTTGCGGCGGCCAGTTGCAGCGGTGTGACGACATTGGCGCCCTGGCCGATTCCGGCAATCACGGTCTCGCCCGGAAACCATATCTGATTATGCGTTCGGCGCTTCCATTCCCGCGACGGCAGAATGCCGGCGCTTTCACTGGACAAGTCCACACCGGACGCCAGACCGAATCCGAACTGGCTCAGATATTGATGCATCGCGTCGATGCCAAGCTCCAGCGCCATCTGATAAAAATAGGTATTGACCGATTGCTCCAGTGCGCCCCGTACATCTACCCAGCCATGCCCGCCGCGCTGCCAGTCGCGGTACGGCCGCTCGCTGTTCGGCAGCGTAAATCGTCCTGAGGAAAACACCCGCTGATCATGCTGCATTACGCCGGATTCCAGACCGGCCAGCGCGACAAAGGGCTTGAAGGTCGACCCTGGTTCATACGCGCCCTTCAGCGCCCGGTTGAACAGCGGCCGGCCGGCATCCGCCAGAATTTCATCGTAGGCCTGCTGGCTGACGCCGTTGACGAACAGGTTGGCATCGAAACTGGGCTTGCTGACGAAAGCCAGAATATCGCCGTTACGCGGGTCGACCGCGACCACGGCACCGGCCGAGTCGCCCAAAGCGGTCCACGCAGTCCGCTGTACGTCGATATCCAGGCTCAGCATCAGATCCCGGCCGGGTTTGGGGTTGTTGCGCGATACCGTTCTGACCGCACGGCCTTCCGCATTGGTTTCCACCTGCTCGATGCCGCTGATGCCATGCAAGACCGATTCCCGATACTGCTCCACGCCGATTTTTCCGACATGCGTGGCAGCGCGATAGTTATCGCCGTCCAGGACGGATAAATCGTCCGCATCAATGCGGCCGACATAACCCAGGACGTGGGTAAACAACTCATCATAAGGGTATTGCCGGGTCAGATAAGGAACGATTTCGACACCCGGAAAACGGTGCCGGTTGACCGCGAAACGCGCGACCTCCTGTTCGCTGAGCAGAAAGCGCAACGGCACCCCCTGAAAACGCCGGTACTGGTCGCGCCGCTGTTCAAAGCGTTGAATATGGACGTCGGTGATATCCAGCAGTCCGGCCAGTTCCTCGAGCGTCCCACCGATATCTTCGACCCGTTCCGGAGTCAGCTCGAGGCGATAGGCCGGGACATTGGTTGCCAGCAACCGGCCGTTGCGGTCATAGATCAGGCCGCGATTCGGATTCACTGCCTGCAGGCGAATACGATTCCGGTCCGAGCGGGCGCTGAGGTCATCATGCTGCAGCCACTGGAGCTGCAGATAGCGGCCAAGCAGTACCAGGAAAACCGCGAGGATAACCACCAGCGCAACTAAAACCCGGCGGCTGAATAGCTCGGCCTCCAGCCGTTGATCCTTCAATACATGGCGGTGAGCGCGATTCATGGTCTGCGCCGCCACAGCGGACGGACGGCTTGATCCAGCAACACGAACAGCCATGGCCATATCAGCGCGCCGACAAACGGTGCCACCCAGTAGGCCCAGCCGAAATCTCTAACACCGGCCAGCAGCAGGCCCCACAACAACACTACGCGGTCATTCAGCAATAGCGCCAGAATAGCCAGTGCCTGTCGCCAGTGCGAAAAGAAGCGGATACGCGACCGAAAGCGGCCGACCAGATACAACATGATAACCAGGCTCAGCGCATGCTGGCCCATCAGGCTGACAGTCAATACGTCAAGCACAAGGCCGATCAGAAAGGCCAGGCCCAACGGCACCGGCCGCGGGGCTTCCAGGCTCCAGTAGACGAGCAGCAAGGCGACCCAGTAGGGCCGGAACGGCTCGATGCCTGCCGGCAATGGCATCAGGGTCAGCAGCAGCACCGACGCGATCAGCAGCGCGTAGGTCCAACGTCTTCTGGATGGCGTCGGTCGGCGGCTCACTGATCGTCATCCACTGCGCTGACAGGCGATTCGCTGGCCGTGGACCCGGTCAGCAGCAATACCTCCCGCCCGCGGTCCAGCGAAGCCGTCGGCCGCGCATAGGCGCGCGCGAAAGTCTGGCCCGGATCGCGCTGAACCGACATGATCTCGCCAACCGGGTAGCCGGCCGGAAAGCGGTCCCCCAAACCGGAAGTGAACAGCAAATCGCCGGCCTGCACATCGGCATTGAACGGCAGTGTCGGCAAGACCAATATCTGCGTATCGCCGGACCCGTAAACGATGCTTCGCAAACCGGTACGCCCGATCTGCACCGGCAGCGCGTGATTGGCATCGGAAATCAGTCGCACGCGCGCCGTTCCAGGCAGCACCGCTTCTACCTGGCCGACCACGCCATAGGCATCGATCACCGGCTGCCCGACAAAAATACCGCGCTCCGGACCGCCGCTGATCATCACCCGGTGTGAAAACGGGTCCAGGTCGATCGACAGCAGCTCCGCGTACAGAAAACCCTCCTGCGACTGCTGACCGGCGCCCAGCAGATCGCGCAAACGCTGATTCTCCGCGCGCGATTCATTCAGTTTCTGCAACTGTGCCTGCATGGCCATCAGCGACTCGCTCAACTGCCGGTTCTGCCGTACCAACGTGGCACGGCTGGTGATCTGTTCGTCCATCCAGCCGCCGAACCGAAACGGCATTTCAATGAGCTTGTAAACCGGTACCGCGAGCAGGCTTGCCGCATTGCGTATTCGCTCTACATACTGACCGCGAAAATCCATCGCCATCAGAACGATGGCCAGCAAGCCGTACAGCATTAAACGGGCCGTCGGAGAAGCCGCCCGGGTAAACAGCGTCTGACGGTCTGCGTTATGCGGGCTCGCCATATTGCGGTTGCAGCGAAGTGAACGCCGTATTACCGAAGATCAGCGGCAATACGGGCAGCGTGATGACAGACCCCCGGTTAAGAAACCGCCGGTCCATTAAATTGGCGAGAAGAAATCACCGCGATTCTCATCCATCAGTTCCAGTGCGCGGCCGCCGCCCCTGGCAACGCAGGTTAGCGGATCCTCGGCGATAATGACCGGCAATCCGGTCTCGTCGGTCAGCAGATCATCCAGTCCGGCCAGCAGCGCACCGCCCCCGGTCAGCACGATACCGGTCTCGGCAACATCGGCACAGAGCTCCGGCGGCGTCTGTTCCAGTGCGGTTTTCACAGCACCGGTGATCGTGGCCATCGACTCGGACATCGCATCCAGAATTTCGTTGCTGTTGACCGTGATATTTTTCGGTACACCTTCAGCCAGGTTGCGGCCGGAAACCTGCAGCTCGCGGGCTTCTTCTTGCGGCGCAGCGCAGCCGATTTCCATCTTGATACGTTCGGCCGTGGTTTCGCCGATCAAGGTACCGTAATTCCGACGCACATAGTTAATGATGTTTTCATCAAACTGGTCACCGCCGACGCGAACCGAATTCGAATACACCAGGCCATTCAGAGAAATGACCGCAACCTCTGACGTACCGCCGCCGATATCCAGCACCATGGAGCCCCGCGCATCATGCACCGGAATGCCGGCACCGATGGCTGCGGCCATCGGCTCTTCCATCAAATACACTTCCCGGGCACCGGCGCCTTCGGCCGACTCCTTGATCGCCTTGCGCTCAACCTGGGTGGAAGAACAGGGCACGCAGACCAGTACCCGCGGACTGGGCCGCAGAAACCGCGAGCTGTGCACTTTCTTGATAAACCGTTGCAGCATAGCCTCGGTCATATTGAAATCCGCAATGACGCCGTCCTTCAGCGGCCGTACGGTACGGATATTGCCTGGCGTACGGCCGAGCATGCGCTTCGCTTCCGCGCCGACCGCAGCAACCGATTGCGGTCCGCCCGGACCGCGGTCCATGCGTATCGCAACCACCGAGGGCTCATTCAATACAATGCCCTGACCACGGACAAATATCAGGGTATTAGCCGTCCCCAGGTCGATCGACAGATCGTTGGAGAACATGCCGCGAAGCGTCTTGAATACCATGTCAGCAAACCACCAAGTAAAGACGACTAATGTATCAAGCTGGCCAAAACCCCGCAACACAGCGCTACCCTTGAATCTGGAAACTTTAGAAACCGGTAGAAGTGCCGGTTGTTGGAATCACTGGCACAAACCCGTAAATCCGCTAGAATGGCCGTTGTGCCTCTGCGCTAAGGGGCCGCAGGCGACCCGCCGGAGCGGGCGCCGTGAAGCACGGCTTCTTGCGCGTTGCACAAACCGCCTTGCCTCCCTTGGCTTGCTCTCCCGGTTGGGTGAGCGAGCAACGCGAGCGGCACCAGAGGGGTCGTGCGTTAGTTGTAC
>JANQPM010000099.1 GCA_028289465.1 Lysobacterales bacterium
GTCCTGATCCAGGCTGCGAACGCTTTCCAGCGCCCGCAATATCGCGCGCCGAATCAGATCGAATGCCTGTTCCCTGTCCTGTCCTTCGCGCTGTCCGTCACGCCGCTCGCTGATTTCGTCGATATATTCTTTCAGCACCGGATCGGTCATATCGCGTGTCAGCGTCCCGAGAGCCCGGGCCAATCGCTTGCACTGACCCGCGCGCTGTTCCTTCCAGTCCGGATTGAACTGGGTATTGAACAGCTCCACTAAAAGTCGGCTGATCACCGGGTGTGCGTTCAGCGTCTGCTCCATATAAGGCTGTGAGAACGGTATGCCCGTTTGCAGCAGGTATTTGCAGTACGCACGCAGCAGCATAACTTCGCGCCAACGGAGCTGGCAGGAGACCACCAGGCGGTTGAATCCGTCGCTCTCGGTCAGGCCGGTAAAAGCCTTTTCAAACGCCTGCTGGAAATCATCGCGGACCGCGTTGATATCCAGATCGCCGCCATCATCCGGCACCATGTCGAAATCCTGCACCCACAGGGAAGCACCATCCGGCATGTGTAACTCATAGGGTCGCTCGTTAACGATGCGCAGCCCCAGATTTTCCAGCATCGGCAGCACATCGCTGAGCGGTATCGGCGTGCCGTGCTTGAAAATCTTGAAACGCAGCAGACCGACCCGGCGCTTCCGCGGCCGGTACAGGCTCATACGCAGGTCATCGGCACCTTCAAGCGCCGCCGCGTTATCCACGTCAAACGCCGCGACCCACGGCGATACATCTTCGGTGTATGAGATCGGGAACGCGCGCCCGAATTGATTGGCCAGACGCAGGCCCTCGGCCTCACCGTGTTTTTGGATCAGGATTTCGCGCAGCTCGTCGCGCCAGGATCGAACGGCTTCGATAATCTGGTTTTCAATATCCCCTTCGTCATATTGCACAGCGCTTCCGGGCTTCGGCCGCACCACGACATGCAGTCGGGCCAGAACCGATTCCGAGACCTGCACTACATAGTCGAGTTTTTCGCCGTTCAGCGCTTTGCGCAATATCGACTGAATCGCTTCCCGTACTTCGGTCTTAAAGCGGTCCCGCGGGATAAACACCATGCAGGAATAGAAACGGCCGAACTGCTCCGGCCGAATAAACAGCTTGGTCCGCTGCCGTTCCTGCAGATTCAGAATGCCGCTGGCCAGCGGATACAGATCGTCCGTGTCTGCCTGCAGCAATTCATCCCGCGGCAGGGTTTCCAGGATATGCACCAGCGCCTTGTAGGCGTGACTGCCGGGGCGCAGACCGGAACGCTCGACGACGCCGTCGACCTTGGGCTGCACCAGCGGGGTATCCCATGCACTGCGGTTATAGGCAATCGAGGTGAACAGACCGAGTATGCGGCGCTCGCGAACCACCTGCCCACTGTCGTCGTAGGACAGCAGGCCGATATAGTCGAGGTAGCCGACCCGGTGCATCGTGGAGCGCGCATTGGTCTTGGTCACGAAAATGAGCTGCGGCGATGTGCCGAGAGACCAGGCACCACCGGGCAGGCTGGCGATTTCGCGGCGCTGCGCCGGCTCCGGCCCGCCTCTTAGAATACCCAGGCCGGAACCCTCCATCTGCTCCAGATACCGCTGTCCGTCTTCATTGACCACCCGGTAGTCGCGAATGCCCAGAAAGATGAAGTGATCCTCCATCAGCCAGCGCAAGAATTTGCGGCATTCCTCGACGTGTTGCCGATCAATGCCGGAACCGTATTCCGACAAGCGTTCGGCGGATTCCACAGCGCGCTTCAGCATGGCCTGCCAGTCTTCTACCGCGGCCCGCACGTCGGCCAGCGTCTTTTGCAGCACCGCATGCAACCGGTCCAACTCTTCGCCATCGCTTTGCCGGTCGACGACCAGATGCATCAGCGACTCGGATACACCATCGGCCAAATCGGTGTCCTGCTCGGCAATGGCGTTTAAATTTCCGTTGTCGTCGCGTTGGGCGCGAAGCACCGGATGAATGATTCGGTGAATCGCAATATCCTGCTCCGCCAGCGCCACGCTGACCGAATCGACCAAAAACGGCATGTCGTCGTTGACCATCTCGACCACGGTCAGCCCGCTGCTCCAGCCGTGCTGTTCCAATTCCGGGTTATACACGTTTATCTTCGCAACGCCCGGCTGGCGGTCGCGAATGAATCCCAGCAGCTGTGCGGAAATCGCGGCCATGCTGTCCAGCCCAAGATGATCGAGTTCTTCTTCCGGCACTCGATGGTAAAACTGTCTGGCCAGCGTTGTGACCAGCTTACGGTCAGCGCCGGAGAAGCGCTTGGCCAGCAAGGCCTCTAAAGCATCCGCAACCGACTGGCGGGATGCATCTTGCGTCGTGTTCATTTCTGCGTACCGTTGATTAGGCTGTTGTCGTGGCGGAATTCGTCAGCATGATTCCGTCACAATCGTTCCGAACAAACATTCGACGGGTGCCGCTAGCGCAGACCCGTTTCCACTCGACTGATCACCATGCGCTGAATTTCGCTGGTTCCCTCGTAGATTTCTGTAATTTTCGCGTCCCTGAAATAGCGCTCGACCGGCATTTCCTTGCTGTAGCCCATACCGCCATGAATCTGCACTGCCTGATGGGTGATGAACATCGCAGCTTCCGACGCGAATAATTTGGCCATTGCGCTGTCCACGGTATAGCGCCGGTCGCCGCCCTCGGCCTTGGTCTTGGCCCAGGCGGCTTTCAGCGTCAGCAGTTCGGCCGCCTGCAGGCGGGTTTTCATATCGGCAATTTTGGACTGGGTCATCTGAAAGGTGCCGATGGGCCGGCCAAAGGCCTTGCGCTCGCAAACGTAGTCGACCGTCGCCTGATACGCCGCCCGGGCAATACCGACTGCCTGCGATGCGATGCCGATACGGCCGGCATCCAGCACGCCCATCGCGATTTTGAAGCCCTCGCCTTCCCCGCCCAGTCGGCAGGCCGCCGGACAGCGGTAGTCCTCCAATTCGATTTCACAGGTGGCCGATGCCCGGATGCCCAGTTTCGGCTCGGTCTTGCCCCGATGAAAACCCGGCTCGCTGGTGTCGATTAAAAATGCGCTGATTCCCTTTGAGCCCTGTTCCGGATCGGTCACTGCGAACAACACCACGTAGTCTGCCACCGGACCGGAGGTGATCCATGACTTCTTGCCGTTGATCACGTATTCGCTGCCGTCACCGGACGCCACCGCCCGCACCCGCATGTTGGCGGCATCGGAACCCGACTGCGGCTCGGTCAGCGCATACGCGCCGATAGCCTCACCGGATGCCACAGGACGGACAAATTGCTGTTTCTGCTGTTCGGTCCCATGGCTCAGGATGCCGTGACAGAACAGGGAATTATTCACTGACATAATGGTGCCGTGGGCCGCATCCGCGGCACAGATTTCGATCATCGCCAGCGCATAGCTGACCGAGTCCATCCCGGCCCCGCCATAAATTGCCGGCACCTCGATGCCCATCAACCCCAATTCACCCATCTCACGAACCGTGTCGATCGGAAACTCTCCTGATGCATCAAATTGCGCCGCAACCGGCACAATCCGCTCCTGCGCGAAGTCCCTTGCCGCGGCCTGAATCATCAATTGTTCGTCGGTGAATTCAAAGTTCATCAATGCATTCCGTTCGTGCTGGAAACAGGCGTCAAATTATAAGCCCTTTGGCAGACCCGCGCATGGATTTATCAGCGTTTCCGAATGATGGTTGACGATCGGGCGGACAGCCGGTAGGCTCATATATCTCTAGATCAAGATAAAAGGATATATATCATCGATCTGCAACAGATTTCACAGCATTGCCGGCTGTTGGCGGACTCCACGCGCATGCGTCTGCTGCTGTTGCTCGAACGCGAAGAGTTCAGCGTAGCCGAGCTGTCCGCGATCACTCAACTGGCCCAGCCGCGGGTATCCACCCATCTGGCCAGGCTGCGGGAGGCGGGGCTGGTCAGCGACCGCCGCGACGGTGTGTCGGTCTACTACCGGATGCCCGAAAAGCTGCCGGATGCGGCGCTCGCAGAGTTATGGCGCTCGCTGCGCATGAACGCGCAAGACCCGCTGGTCGAACAAGACGCGGACCGAATTCCCCAGGTACTGGCGGCACGGCACGGCGGCGGCTGGGCCGACACCGTGGCCGGTGATATGGAACGCCACTATTCCCCGGGCAGAACCTGGGAAGCAACGGCCCGGGCGCTGGTCCATCTGGTCCGGCTCGGCCGGGTGGTGGATATCGCATCCGGAGATGGTGTGCTGGCGGAACTGCTCGCGCCGCATGCCGACCATGTACTGTGCCTGGATATCAGCGAACGGGTTGTCGATGCCGGCCGGCAGCGTCTGAAAAAACACGCCAATGTGCAATTCAAGCTCGGCGATATGCATCGAATGCCGCTCGAGGACTCGGGCTGCGACACCGTACTGCTGATGCATGCGCTGACCTATACTCGAAAACCGCAACAGGTTTTCCAGGAAGCGTCCCGTGTTCTGGCCCCGGGCGGCAAGCTGCTGGCCGTTACCCTGCATCGTCACCCGCACGAAAAAGCGGTACAGCCTTATGACCATGTGAACCTGGGCTTCACGGAAAAGCAACTTGGCGATTACATCCGTGCCGCCGGGCTGAAGCGTCTGTACTGCGCAACGTCCTCCACGGAAAAACGGGCGCCGAATTTTTCCATTCTGACTCTGCTGGCCGAAAAGGAATAGATCGATGTCTGCATTGCCATGGGCTGATAGCGACACCGTCACCGCAATCCAGGCGGCGATGGCGCAGCGTATTCTGCTGCTTGACGGGGCCATGGGCACCATGGTGCAGGACTATTCGCTTGACGAGTCCGCCTTTCGAGGCGAGCGCTTTGCAGATCACCCGCAGGATCTGAAGGGCAACAACGATCTGCTGACTCTGACCCAGCCGGACATCATTCGGGAAATCCAGGCACAGTTCCTGGAAGCCGGCGCGGATTTCCTGGAAACCAATACCTTTAACGCCACTTGTATCGCACAGGCGGACTATGGCACCGAATCGCTGTGCTACGAACTGAACCTTGCAGCCGCCCGGCTTGCTCGCGAGCTGACCGACGCGTATACCGAGCAGTACCCGGAGCACCCGCGGTATACCATCGGCGTATTGGGCCCGACCAACCGTACCGCATCGTTGTCGCCGGACGTCAATCGCCCGGAATTTCGTAATACCAGTTTCCAGGAGTTGATGCATGCCTACCTGGAAGCGGCCCGCGGGCTGGTGGATGGCGGCGCGCAACTGCTGATGGTGGAAACCATCTTCGATACGCTGAATTGTAAAGCGGCACTATACGCTCTGGATCAATTGTTCGAGGAACGCGGCAAGCGCTGGCCAGTGATGATCTCCGGCACCATCACCGACGCTTCCGGGCGCACGCTTTCCGGCCAGACCGTTGCCGCATTCTGGCACTCTGTTCGCCACGCAAAGCCGTTTTCGGTTGGGCTGAATTGCGCGCTCGGGGCCACCGAACTGCGGCCGTGGATACAAGAGCTGGCGCCGCTGGCAGACTGTCCGGTCAGCGCCCATCCGAATGCCGGCCTGCCGAACGAACTCGGCGAGTACGACGACACGCCGGCGCATATGGCCGAGGTCCTGGCCGAATTCGCCGAGCAGGGGCTGGTGAATCTGGTTGGCGGCTGCTGCGGCACCACACCCGAGCATATTCGCCATATTCATCAGGCCATTCAGGGACTAGCACCGCGAATTGCGCCGCGTTTACCTGGCTACTGCCGTCTGTCCGGACTGGAAGCGCTGACCATCACCGAGGAGACCAATTTTGTCAATGTGGGCGAACGCACCAATGTTACCGGCTCGGCCCGCTTCAAGCGCCTGATCAAATCCGAACAATACGAAGAAGCGCTGGAGGTCGCCCGCCAGCAGGTCGAAAACGGCGCTCAGATCATCGACATCAATATGGACGAAGGCTTGCTGGACTCAAAAGCGGTGATGGTCCGGTTCCTGAACCTGATCGCCACCGAACCAGCTATCGCCCGGGTGCCGATCATGCTCGACTCCTCGCGCTGGGATGTATTGCACGCCGGCCTGCAGTGCCTGCAGGGCAAAGGCGTGGTCAACTCCATTTCGTTAAAGGAAGGCGAAGCCGATTTCATCGAGCAGGCCCGGGAAATCATGCGCTTCGGTGCGGCGGTGGTGGTGATGGCGTTCGACGAGCAGGGTCAGGCGGATACGCTGGAACGGCGGGTCGCGATCTGCGAGCGTGCGTACCGAATACTGGTCGATCGGCTCGGCTTCCCGGCCGAAGACATTATTTTCGACCCGAATATCTTTGCTATCGCGACCGGCATCGATGCGCACAACGCCTATGCCGTCGATTTCATCGAAGCCAGCCGGCAGATCAAGCAGCGCTGCCCCGGAGCGATGATCTCCGGCGGCGTCAGCAATATTTCGTTTTCGTTCCGCGGCAATAATGCACTGCGCGAAGCGATTCATTCGGTATTTCTCTACTACGCTATCGACGCCGGCATGGATATGGGTATCGTGAATGCCGGTCAGCTGGCGGTCTATGACGATATCCCGGATGACGTGCGCGAACGGGTGGAAGACGCGGTGCTGAACCGGCGGACGGACGCCACCGAACGCCTGCTGGAGATCGCGGCCACCGTTGTCGACTCGGCGAACGACAAAACCCAGCAGCAGGAATGGCGCAACTGGCCGGTCCAAGAACGGCTGAAACATTCGCTGGTTCACGGTATTACCAGCCATATCGAGGCGGATACCGAAGAGGCCCGGCAACAAGCCGACCGGCCGCTGGCGGTCATCGAAGGACCGCTGATGGACGGCATGAACGTGGTCGGCGACCTGTTCGGCGACGGCAAGATGTTCTTGCCGCAGGTGGTCAAGAGCGCACGGGTGATGAAACAGGCGGTCAGCTATCTGGTTCCGTTTATCGAAGCCGAACAAGGCGACGGCGAACTGAAAAGCAAAGGCAAGGTGCTGATGGCAACCGTCAAGGGCGACGTCCATGACATCGGCAAGAATATCGTTTCGGTGGTACTGCGCTGCAACAACTTCGATGTGCTGGACCTCGGGGTCATGGTGCCGGCCGAACGCATTCTGCAAACTGCACGCGACGAGCAGGTAGACATTATCGGCCTGTCCGGGCTGATCACCCCGTCGCTGGAAGAAATGCGTCTGGTGGCCAGCGAAATGCAACGGCAGAATTTCACCCTGCCGCTACTGATCGGCGGTGCGACCACATCACGCACCCACACCGCTATCAAGATTGCACCGGAATACCGCTCGCCAACCGTCTGGGTAAAAGACGCCAGCAGAGCCGTCGGCATCGTCCAGAAACTCTTCAGCGATACCGACCGCCAGTCCTTTGCGGCGACGATCAGCCAGGACTATGAAAACATCCGCCAGCGCCACGCCGGCGGAAGCAGCCGCAAAACCGTATCGCTGCCGCTGGCCAGACGTAACCGCATCAAGCTGGACTGGGACAACTATCGGCCGCCGGCACCCGCGCGTACGGGGGTAACGGTACTCGACCGTATCGAACTGGATACGTTGCAGCACTATATCGACTGGACGCCGTTCTTTCAGACCTGGGAAATGAACGCCAGGTATCCCGATATCTTCAAACATCCGGCATTTGGCGATGCAGCCAAATCCCTGTTCGACGATGCCGAAGCGATGCTGCGGCAGATCATCCGCGAAGGCTGGCTCAGGGCCAGGGCGGTGGTCGGCCTGTTTCCGGCCAACAGCCAGGATGACGACGTTGTGCTGTGGAAGGCGGGGCCGACCGAAGACCGCTCGCGCGAACCCCTGGAACGCCTGCTGTTCCTGCGCCAGCAAAAACAGCAGGGACCCGGAAAGCCGAACCGCTGCCTGGCGGATTTCGTCGCCCCGCAGACTTCCGGCGTCGCCGACTATCTGGGTTTGTTTGCAGTGACCGCCGGACTGGATATCGAAAACGCGCTAAAACCCTTTGAACGCCGGCACGACGATTACAATGCAATTCTGCTCAAGGCGCTGGCCGACCGGCTGGCCGAGGCGCTGGCCGAGTTCACGCACCGGAAAGTCCGAACCGAACTGTGGGGCTATGCCAGTGACGAAGCGCTGGATAACGATGCCTTGATCAACGAACAATACCAGGGTATTCGCCCGGCGCCGGGCTATCCATCCTGCCCCGACCACTCGGAAAAAAGCAAGATCTTTCGGCTGCTGGAAGCAGAAACCAATGCCAGCATGGCTCTGACCGAGGGTTTTGCGATGCTGCCTGCCGCTTCCGTCTGCGGCTATTATTTTTCGCACCCGCAGAGCCAGTATTTCGTACTCGGCGGAATCACCGGCGACCAATTGCGGGACTATGCGAAACGAAAGGACTGGGCGGAGAATCGAACCCGTCAATGCCTGGCGGCGAATATTGCGGCCTGATATAAGGTGTCTCGTGCCCGCTTCTTTCGCCCAAGGGCGAAAACCGCAACCCCAAGACAGCATGAGTTAATGGATTCCAGCCTCTGATTCGCTGCGCGAACCAACCCGCTGAAATCGGCGGTGTCTCGTGCCCGCTTCTGTCACTCAAGGGCGAAAACTGCAACTTCAAGACAACGCGAGTTTGGTGGATTCGTGCTGTAGGAGTGCCTATAGGCGCGAATGCCTTTCGCGTATAAAAACCCAGTCAATGGTGGATATTCAATCGCGCCTAAAGGCGCTCCTACGGGATACCGTTTGATATGGGCTTCAACCCGTTGTCCCGATGGGGATCTACCAGACCAGGTCGTCCGGTACCGGGTGCTCACCGTCGTCGTGGTCGGAAGCCTGGCTGGCCAGATCGGGAACGTGCTCTGCGGACAGCGCTTTGACCTGATCAACCACGCTGCGCTTCAGCAAAAAGTAGCGCCCGGACAAGTAAACCAGACCCAGTTCGCCACGGTTTAACGCGTCTAACTGCGCTTCGGTGACCCGCACCATCCTGATCCGGCCTTTGTCGTGGAAATTCCTGACCCGGTCCGCATCGGCCGTATTTAATGCCTGCGGCTCTACCAGCGCACGGATTTTCGCGTTCAACCGGCGGCGGCGTTCGTCTTCTTTCTGACGTCGCTGCTTTGAAGCGGCAGTACCTTTGCCCTCCTCCCGGGCCTTGAGCCGATAGGCTTTGGCAAGGTCGATGCCGTCGGATTTTTTTACCGATTTTTGGCGCCGCCTGGCGGGTTTGAAGCCGGCTTGAATCAACTGATCGCGAAGCGAATTACCCATCACGCCTGCCGTCGGGCCGGTCAACTGTGGCTGCGATCCGAAGCGGTGATCGAATCCCAGCGCTCTGCCATCCACTGATAGGCATCTTTCAGACCGTGCTCAAGCCCGATCTCAGCCTGCCAGCCCAGATGGTTGATACGGCTGACATCGAGCAGTTTGCGCGGGGTGCCATCCGGCTTGCTGGCATCGAAGTTCAATTCGCCGTCAAACTCCGATACCCGCTTGATAGTGCCGGCCAGCTCGGCAATGGAGCAATCCTTGCCAACGCCGACATTCAGATGCGAGCAGCGCGGATCCACCGCCGACCAATACGTTTCCGCCGGCAGTTCCATCACGAAGCGGCAGGCCGCAGCCATATCGTCGACGTGCAGAAATTCGCGCTTTGGCCGGCCGCTGCCCCAGACCGGCACCGAACTGTCGCCGTCGAGCTTGGCCTGATGGAATTTTCGCAGCAGGGCCGGCACCACGTGGCTGTTCTGCAAATGGAAATTATCGCCGGGCCCGTAGAGGTTGGTCGGCATCACGCTGCGGAAGTCCGTCCCGTGCTGCCGGTTGTAGGACTCGCACAACTTGATACCGGCAATCTTGGCGATCGCGTAGGCCTCGTTGGTCGGTTCCAGTGTGCCGGTCAGCAGGCTGTCCTCGGTCATCGGCTGCGTTGCATGCTTCGGATAGATACAGGAGCTGCCGAGAAACAGCAGACGCTGAACGCCGGCCTTGAACGCCGCATGAATCACGTTGGCCTCGATCAGCAGGTTCTGATAGAGAAAATCCGCCGGATATTCGTTATTGGCGTGTATTCCGCCGACCTTCGCGGCCGCGAGATAGACCTGGCTGACCCGGTGATCGCGAAAAAAGGCCTCGACCTCGTTCTGGCGCGTCAGGTCCAGCGCGTCACGGGTCCGGGTCAGCAGTGGCGCGCCGGCCTGTTCCAGGTGGCGGCACAGGGCGGAACCCACCATGCCGCGGTGACCGGCGATAAAAACCGGCTGTTCGCTGCTACGATCCACCGTTCCTCTTCCGATGATCGCTGACCAGAGCCGCTTCCTGTGCGGATTGCAGATCGCTGGCCACCATCTCGTCGATCAGTGTATCCAGACTGATTTTCGGTTCCCAGCCCAGGGCTTCGCGTGCCTTGGCCGCATCGCCAAGCAGGGTTTCGACCTCGGCCGGCCGGTAGTAGCGCGGATCCACGCGCACGATCACTTGACCTTCATGGAACTTAAGTTCGTCGTTATCGCTGGAAACCACCGTCGCCGTCTCCTGCTCGGCTTCGCCCTGCCACTCCAGCACCAGACCCAGCCGGTTGGCGGTGCGGGTGATGAACTCTTTGACCGAATACTGCACACCGGTCGCAATCACATAGTCCCGGGGCTTGGGCTGCTGCAGCATGAGCCACATCGCCTCGACATAGTCGCGTGCATGGCCCCAGTCCCGACGCGCGTTAACGTTGCCGACATACAGACAGTCTTCCAGCCCGACGCCGATGCGCGCCAGGCCGCGCGTGATCTTGCGCGTGACGAAGGTTTCGCCGCGCAGCGGCGATTCGTGGTTGAACAGAATGCCGTTGCACGCATACATGTCATACGCCTCACGATAATTTACCGTGATCCAGTAGGCGTAAAGCTTTGCGACACCATAGGGTGAACGGGGGTAGAACGGCGTCGTTTCTTTTTGCGGCGTTTCCTGCACCTTGCCGTACAGTTCGGAAGTGGATGCCTGATAAAAGCGGCAGTGTCCTTCCATGCCCAGGTTGCGAACCGCTTCCAGCAACCGCAGCGCGCCCAGCGCGTCGGAATCGGCCGTATATTCCGGCTCTTCAAACGATACCGCGACATGGCTCTGCGCGGCCAAGTTGTAGATCTCCTCCGGCTGGGCGGCCTGTATCGCCCGCTGCAGGCTGGAACCGTCGGTCATATCGCCGTAGTGCAGCATAAAATGCCGATTGGACAGATGCGGGTCCTCATACAAGTGGTCGATACGAGCGGTATTGATCAGCGACGCACGGCGCTTGATACCATGGACCTCATACCCCTTTCTCAACAAAAACTCCGCCAGGTAGGCACCATCCTGCCCTGTAATGCCTGTAATAAGCGCTCGTTTACTCATCGTTTTCTAATTTACCCTTCCACACCCGGTGTGGCCTACTGCAACCGGCCGCAAAGTGTAGTCGCTGGTCAGCCCAATGTCGAGGTACGTTTGTGCCAATCTGTGGCGCCGCAGGCGACCCGCCGGAGCGGGCGCGGTGAAGCACGGCTTCTTGCGCGTTGCGCAAACCGCCATGCTTCCCCTGGCTTGCTCTCCCGGTTGGGTGAGCGAGCAACGCGAGCGATACCAGAGGGCGAGCGGCACCAGAGGGGTCGTGCGTTAGTTGCACGTCGTAACCCCGGCTGGACAGTCTGGCGGTTTTCCGAAAGGAA
>JANQPM010000009.1 GCA_028289465.1 Lysobacterales bacterium
TGGTTAACGCCGATGTCAGCTACCGGCTGCCGGTCAACGGCCGGCTGAACTGGCAGGTATTCCTCAAGGCCAGAAACCTCGGTGACGAGGAAGCCCGGGCTCACACCTCCTTTCTGAAAGACACTGCACCGCTGCCGGGCCGAAACTGGGTGATCGGCGTACGGGGCGATTTCTGAGTTCGATGCGTCCCGGCAGAGTCGAACGCTCTGCCGGGACCGCCAGTCCGGGTTGGGTTCAGATGCCCGGCATTCACAAATCGGGTAAAATAGCGGGCTGATTGCGGTATTCTCGTTAGCGCTTTCGGTTTTAACGCGGCCCGAGGGTTTATCACAGGTACGGGCCCGTCAATCACGGGTTCGCAGTACGAGTTCCGCAATACGGCGGCCGCCGGCCGGCTTTAATGCCTGCTGCTGTCCGGCCCCGGTCCCGAACAAGTTTCCTGCTGCATGCCAGTTTTTAAGGGCAATCCGGTCCTGAAACAGTGGGCGGGTGCGCCGGTTCCCGCTGGCCTTCGCAACGATAAAATGCTTCTGGAGGAGCCTGAATGAACATATTCGAAACCGTTCATGACACCGAGCACGAGCAAGTGGTGTTCTGTCATAACAAGGACGCCGGACTCAAGGCCATCATCGCGATCCACAATACCGTGCTTGGCCCGGCGCTGGGCGGTCTGCGTATGTGGCCGTACGAAACCGAAGGAGAAGCCCTGAATGATGTGCTGCGCCTGTCGCGCGGGATGACCTACAAAGCCGCGGTCGCCGGGCTGAACCTGGGCGGTGGCAAATCGGTGATTATCGGCGATCCGGCAAAGGACAAATCGGAGGCGCTGTTTCGCTCGTTCGGCCGCTTTATGGAATCCCTGCACGGCCGCTATATCACCGCGGAGGACGTCGGTATCGACGTCAACGACATGGAATACGTATTTTACGAAACCGATAACGTGGTCGGCGTGCATCAGGTGCACGGCGGTTCCGGCGATCCGTCGCCGTTTACCGCGTTCGGTACCCTGCAGGGTATCCGCGCCAGCCTGCAAAAGGCGTTCGGCAACGAGGAAGTCGGCCAGTATTCGTATGCGGTACAGGGACTGGGCCATGTCGGCTATGAACTGGTCAAGCTGCTGCGCTCCGAAGGGGCCAGGGTCTTCGTCACCGATATTAATCAAAACGCGATTGATGCCTGCGTCGAACTCGGCTGCGAGGCGGTCGGACTGGACGAAATTTATGACGTGGATGCGGATGTCTACAGTCCGTGCGCACTGGGCGCGACGGTCAATGAGGAGACCATTCCGCGATTCAAATTCAAAGTGGTCTGCGGCGCCGCCAACAACCAGCTGGCAACGACAGAGTGCGGCAACGAACTGGAGAAACGCAGTATTTTGTATGCGCCGGACTACGCCGTTAACGCCGGCGGGCTGATGAATGTCTCGATCGAGTTCGAAGGCTACAACCGGGAGCGCGCAAACCGCATGATGCGCACGATCTACTACAATGTCGGTAAGATATTCAAAATCGCCGATCGCGACGGCATTCCGACCTGGAAAGCTGCCGACCGTATGGCTGAAGAGCGCATCGAGGCGATCGGCAAACTGAAGCTGCCCACGCTGGGCCGCACTCACCGCTTCCCTGGCCGGGAGCGCAGTAACCAGTAACTGGTAAGGAAGGTTTTCCGTGGCTGCTATTCAACCCGTTGCCGGGGATACGACGCAGGACGATGCAATGAACACCCGCACGCCGATGAACGAAGAGCTGGAACTGCTGCGCGATACCGTGCAGCGTTTCGCGCAGCAGGAGATCGCGCCGCGGGCTGAGGACATCGACCGGGACAATGAATTCCCGCAAGACCTGTGGCCGAAGCTGGGCGAGCTCGGCCTGCTCGGAATGACCGTCGGCATGGACTACGGCGGCTCCGATATGGGTTATCTCGCGCATGTGATCGCGATGGAAGAAATCTCGCGGGCTTCCGGTTCGGTCGGCCTGTCCTACGGCGCGAATACCAATTTGTGCATGGATAACCTCTACCGCAACGCGAATGAAGCGCAACGGCAGAAGTATCTGCCGAAGCTGTGCAGCGGCGAATGGGTCGGTGCGCTGGCCATGTCCGAACCGGGCGCGGGCTCCGATGTAGTCGGCTCCATGAGCTGCAAGGCTGAACGCCGTGGCGACGTCTGGGTCGCAAACGGTTCGAAGATGTGGATCACCAACGGCCCGGAGGCCAGCGTGCTGATCGTCTACTTGCGCACCGCCGGCAAAGAAGCGGGTTCGCGCTGCATGACCGCCTTTATCATCGAAAAGGACATGCCCGGTTTCTCGACGGCGCAGAAGCTGGATAAATTCGGCATGCGCGGCTCAAACACCTGCGAACTGTTGTTCGAGAACTGCGAAATTCCGCAGGAAAACGTGCTGGGCGAAGTGAATCAGGGTGTACGGGTATTGATGAGCGGGCTGAATACCGAACGCCTGGTGCTGTCCGGCGGCCCGCTGGGCCTGATGCAGGCGGCGATGGACCTGACCTTGCCCTATCTCAGGGAGCGCAGGCAATTCGACCGCCCAATCGGCAGTTTCGGCATGATGCAGGGCAAGCTGGCCGATATGTATACCGCCATGCAGTCCTCACGCGCTTATGCCTACCGGGTGGCCGAAGACTACGACGGCGGGCGGAAATCGCGTATCGACCCGGCCGCCTGCCTGCTGCATGCATCGCGCAGCGCGGTGGCCGTAGGGTTGGAGGCCATTCAGTCCCTCGGCGGCAACGGCTATATCAATGAGTTTCCGGCAGGCCGTATTTTGCGCGACGCAAAACTCTACGAGATCGGTGCCGGCACCAATGAGATTCGACGCATGCTGATCGGCCGGGAACTAGTGGAAGACAAAGCCTGAAACCGATACCTGGCTTGCCGGGCCAGCGGCTTTACGCAAGCTCAATAAGTACCGGATAAACGAAACGCATTAAACAGAACAGATTTGGAGACAGCTAATGGGTGAAAACCCCGTCGTTATCGTCGGTGCGAAACGCACCGCTATCGGTTCCTTTCAGGGACAGTTCAACGGCGTTCACAGCGCCACGCTCGGTGCGGCCGCAATCGAAGGCGCGATCGAGCAATCCGGTATCGACAAAACGGATGTCGATGAAGTCATCATGGGCTGTGTGCTGCCGGCCGGACTCGGCCAGGCGCCGGCCCGCCAGGCCGCGATTTACGCTGAATTGCCGCTGTCCAGCGGCTGCACCACGGTCAACAAGGTCTGCGGATCGGGCATGAAGGCGATTATGTTTGCACATGACCTGATTCAGGCCGGTTCGGCCGCATTGGTCGTTGCCGGCGGCATGGAGTCGATGAGCAATGCACCCTACCTGCTGCCCAAGGCACGCGGCGGCTACCGCATGGGTCACGGGCAGACGCTGGACCATATGTTCTACGATGGCCTGCAAAACCCGTACGATCAGCAGATGATGGGTCAGTTTGCCGAGGTCTGCGTCGATAAGTACCAGTTCAGCCGCGAAGCGCAGGACGCATTTGCGGCCCGTTCGGTGGAACGCAGCATGGCTGCGATCGAGAACGGCCAGTTCGCGGCCGAAATCGTTCCAGTCACGGTCAAAAGCCGCAAGGGCGAGTTCATCGTCGAGCAGGACGAAGAACCGCCGCGTTGCAATATCGAGAAAATCCCGCAACTGCGGCCGGCGTTCAAAAAGGACGGTTCGGTCACCGCCGCTAATTCTTCCAAGATATCCGACGGCGCGGCAGCGACGGTATTGATGAGTGCGCTGGAGGCGCAAAAACGCGATCTGGTGCCGCTGGCCACCATTGTCGGCCACGCCACCCATGCGCAGGAGCCCGAGTGGTTTACCACCGCACCGGTCGGCGCGATCGGCAAACTGATGGACAAAATCGGCTGGAGCAAGGACGATGTGGATCTGTACGAGATCAATGAAGCCTTTGCGACCGTCACCATGGCCGCGATCGAGGAATTGAGCCTGGATCCGGACAAAGTCAATGTCAACGGCGGCGCCTGCGCGCTCGGACACCCGATCGGCGCGACCGGCGCGCGAATCGTCGTGTCGCTGATCAATGCGCTGGCGCAGCGCGGCCTGAAGCACGGCATCGCGGCGCTGTGTATCGGTGGCGGCGAAGCCACCGCCATCGCGATCGAACTGAACTGAAGCGGCCGACAAGGATAGCGAGACACCGACATGCCCGTCATCGACAGCCATCTGGATACCGGCGCCGACGATTTTCAGGCCAACGCCGAACATATGGCCGGCCTGGTCGCGGAACTGAAACAGCGGCTGGCGCAGGCAGCCGAAGGCGGCGGCGAGCGCGCCATCAACAAACATCTCAAACGCGGCAAGATGCTGCCGCGCGAACGTATTCGTACCCTGCTCGACCCGGGCAGCCCGTTTCTGGAGCTATCGCCGCTGGCGGCCAACGGCATGTACGACGACAAAGCGCCGTGCGCCGGCATCATCACCGGCATCGGCCGGGTCAACGGTCAGGAAGTGATGGTGGTGGCCAACGACGCGACGGTAAAAGGCGGTACCTACTACCCAATTACAGTCAAAAAACACCTGCGCGCGCAGGAAATCGCAGCGGAAAATCACCTGCCCTGCGTTTATCTGGTCGATTCCGGCGGCGCATTTCTGCCATTGCAGGACGAAGTGTTTCCGGATCGCGACCATTTTGGCCGTATTTTTTACAATCAGGCCCGGCTGTCGGCCGAAAACATTCCGCAGATCGCCGTGGTGATGGGTTCATGCACCGCCGGCGGCGCCTATGTGCCGGCAATGAGCGACGAGTCGGTGATCGTCAAGGAACAGGGCACCATCTTTCTCGGCGGACCGCCGCTGGTCAAAGCCGCAACCGGCGAGGTCGTCGATGCGGAATCGCTGGGCGGCGCGAAGGTGCATTGCAGTACTTCCGGCGTCACCGACCATTTCGCGGAGAACGACAGCCATGCATTGACCATTGCGCGCGAAATTATCTCGCACCTGAACCGGCGCAAAAGCCAGCCGCTGGCGATTCGCGAACCACAGGAGCCGAAATACCCGGCTGAAGAACTCTATGGCGTGGTACCGCAGGACACGCGCTATCCGTTCGATATCAAAGAGGTCATTACTCGTCTGATTGACGGAAGTGAATTTCATGAATTCAAAAGCCGTTATGGGAAAACTCTAGTCTGCGGCTTCGGCCACCTTTACGGCTACCCGGTCGGCATTGTCGCCAACAACGGCATCCTGTTTTCCGAGTCCGCATTGAAGGGAACTCATTTCATAGAGTTATGCAATCAGCGCAATATCCCTTTGATATTCCTTCAAAATATTACCGGTTTTATGGTCGGCAAAAAGTATGAAAGCGCCGGCATCGCAAAAGACGGCGCCAAAATGGTGACCGCGGTCGCATCCAGCCACGTGCCCAAGTTCACCGTCGTGATCGGCGGCTCTTTCGGTGCCGGAAACTACGCCATGTGCGGCCGTGCCTACCAGCCGCGAATGCTGTGGATGTGGCCGAATGCCAGAATCTCCGTGATGGGCGGCGAACAGGCGGCATCAGTACTGGCCACAGTCAAACGCGACGGTATGGAGGCACGTGGCGAGGACTGGTCGGCAGAGGCCGAGGCAGCATTCAAGGCGCCGATAGAACAACAGTACGAAAACCAGGGCAACCCCTACTACGCCACCGCCCGACTGTGGGATGACGGCATTATCGACCCGGCGGATACGCGTCGCGTACTGGGCCTGGCCTTGTCCGCCAGCCTCAACGCGCCGATCGAAACCGGCCGTTTCGGCGTATTCAGAATGTAAGGCCGAACGCATGTCAGACAAACTCCTTTCCGCCATCGGCCCGCAGGGCATCGCCACGCTGACGCTGAACCGCCCGGCCATTCATAACGCGTTCGACGACGAACTGGTCAGTCTGCTCAGCGAACAGCTGATCGCGCTGGACGCCAATCCGACCGTGCGCGCAGTTATCGTCAGCGGCCGGGGCCGCTCGTTTTCCGCCGGGGCGGACCTGAACTGGATGCAATCGATGGTCAACGCCAGCCGCGACGAAAACATTCAGGACTCGCTGCGCCTGGCGACGTTGATGCGCACGCTGAATTATCTGTCCAAGCCGACTATCGCCCGAATCAACGGCGCGGCCTTCGGCGGCGGCGTCGGCCTGGCAGCCTGCTGTGATATCGCTATCGCGGCGGATACCGCGCAGTTCGGCCTGACCGAAGTGCGCCTGGGCCTGGCCCCGGCGGTCATCTCACCGTATGTGTTCCGAAAAATCGGCGAGCAAGCCGCACGCCGCTATTTCGTTACCGGCGAAGTGTTCAGCGCGGAAAAAGCTGTCCGCCTGGGTTTGATTCATGAAACGGTGCCGGCCGAGCGCCTGGACGAAGCGGTACAGCGCCAGGTCGCGCTGATTCTGCAGGCCGGCCCGGAAGCGGTGCGCTACTGCAAGCAACTGACCTTCGCGGTCGCCGGGCACGACGCGACCCAGCAGCAGCAACTCGATCAGCAGACCGCCGCGATGATTGCCGAACTGCGTATCTCCGGCGAAGGCCAGGAGGGACTGAGAAGCTTTCTGGACAAGCGCGCGCCGCAGTGGGCGACGAAAGCCGGAAGAAACCGGGAATAGCTGCCGGTGTTTAAGCGTGTTCTGATTGCCAACCGGGGTGAAATCGCCTGCCGCATCATCCATACCTGCCGGCGACTCGGCATTGAAAGCATTGGCGTTTATTCGGAAGCCGACCGGAACGCGCTGCACGTCAGGCTGGCCGACCATGCGGTTGCGATCGGCGCCGCGCCACCGGGCGACTCCTATCTGAACATCGGGCGCCTGGTCCGGGCGGCCACCGAACTGAAGGCCGATGCGGTCCACCCCGGCTACGGTTTTCTGTCCGAGAACACGGCTTTCGCCGAAGCGCTGGAATCCGCCGGCGTCATATTCATCGGGCCGCCGGTGGCCGCGGTACGCGCGATGGGCGCCAAGGCGGACGCCAAACGTGTGATGGAACAGGCCGGCGTACCGACCATTCCCGGCTACCACGGCGAGGATCAGTCGGCAGAACAACTGCGCCGACAGGCCGAACAGATCGGCTACCCGGTGATGATCAAGGCCTCTGCCGGCGGCGGAGGCAAAGGGATGCGCATTGTTCGCCAGGCCGACGATTTCGAGGCGGCGCTGGAATCGGCCAGACGAGAGTCCCGCAAAGCCTTCGGTGACGATGCCGTAATCCTGGAGCGCTATATCGAACGCCCGCGGCATATCGAAATACAGGTCTTTGCCGACCGGCACGACCGGGTGATCCACTTATTTGAACGCGACTGCTCCACGCAGCGGCGCTACCAGAAGGTCATCGAAGAGGCGCCTTCGCCGGCACTGGACGACGCCACCCGCGCCGGCATGGGCGAGGCCGCGGTAAACGCAGCGCGGGCGGTGGACTACCAAGGTGCCGGCACAGTTGAATTCATCGTCGATCAGAACGGCGACTACTATTTCATGGAGATGAACACCCGGCTGCAGGTGGAACACCCGGTCACCGAAATGATTACCGGGCTGGACCTGGTGGAATGGCAGTTGCAGGTGGCGGCCGGTCAGCCGTTGCCGCTTTCCCAGCACGAGGTTTCGCGGCACGGTCACGCGATCGAGGCACGCATCTATGCCGAAGATCCGGCAGCCGGCTTTCTGCCGTCCAGCGGCCGGCTGGAACGGCTGCGCCTGCCCGACGCCGGCAACGGCATACGGATTGACAGCGGCGTGCTGGAAGGCGACCAGATCACCGTGCACTACGATCCGATGATCGCCAAGCTGATTGTGCACGCCGATAACCGACAACAGGCGCTGGATAAGCTGCAGCAAGCCCTGGCGGCGACCGCGGTTATCGGCCCGGCAACCAATGTCGGCTTTCTGCAGCGTCTGACCGAGGATCAGGAGCTGCGGCGCGGCAGCATGCACACGGCGTATCTGGACCAGCAACTCGATCGGGTACTGGCAGCGCCGGCAGTCGCAACGGACAAGGCATTGCTGGGTGCGGCCCTGACCGAGCTCTGCCATCAGGAAACGGCATCGCAGTTGGCGGCGGCCGCTTCGGTCGACCCCCATTCGCCATGGGGTATGGCCGATGGCTGGCGGCCGGGCCATTCAGGCAAACGGGTGGTTCGACTGAAGGTCCGGGATCAGGACTTTGAGTTGAATTGCTACGGCCATGACGGCGACTACCGCATCATTCAGGGCGATGTTGAGAGCGACGTCCGATCGGCCGAGCTGCGCGACGGTTTCATTCAGTGGACCCAGGCCGGCCTGAAGCAGCGTATGGGCGTGGTCGCGTTCGGCGATCGAATGCAGCTGATCGAAGCCGGCGGACGTCTCGAACTGACGCGTATTTCGCCGCTGTTCACGGCCTCCGAGTCCGGCCAGGGCGGCGACCGGCTTTTGGCGCCGATGCCGGGCCAGATCGTCAGCATCGAAACGGCAACCGGCGACTCGGTCGAGGAGCGGCAGACGGTGATTATCATGGAGGCGATGAAAATGGAACTGTCGCTGCCCGCACCGCAGGCCGGAACGGTGGCCGAGATTCGCTGCGAAGCCGGCCAGTTTGTCGAAGCGGACAGCGTATTGCTGGTACTGGAAACACAACAATGAACAAACTCACAAGCATCGTGGTCTACTGCGGCTCAAATATGGGGAAACTCGAAGACTACCGGCGTGCGGCCACCGAACTGGCCACGCATCTGCTCGAACGACAGATCACGTTGGTTTACGGTGGTGGCAATGTGGGGCTGATGGGCGTGATGGCCAACACCGTGCTGGCCGGCGGCGGCCAGGTGATCGGCGTGATCCCGTACAAGCTGGCCGAACTGGAACTTGCACATGAATGCCTGAGCGAATTGCATGTGGTTGAAGACATGCACCAGCGAAAGGCGAAAATGGCGTCTTTGGCCGACGGCGTGATTGCACTGCCGGGCGGGCTCGGCACCATGGAAGAGCTATTTGAGGCGCTGACCTGGACCCAGCTCGGCTTTCACTCCAAACCCTGTGGCGTACTGAATGTCAACGACTACTATAATCATCTGCTGGGGTTTATGGATCATATGGTCGAACAGCAGTTCGTCCGCAAAGTGCACCGCGACCTGCTGTCGGTGTCCGAAGATCCCGAACAACTGGTCGATCAAATGGCAGCGATGGATATTCCGGATGCCGGCAAGTGGCTGGACGAAGAAGTGAATCGAAAAGGCAGCGAACAGCAAGCATGAGCGCACGTAGCGAAACGGCAGATCCCGGCAAAGTGAGCGATGACTTCGTCACCATTGTCGAAGTCGGCCCGCGGGACGGCTTGCAAAACGAGCGCCAGATCATTCCGCTGGAAGTCAAGCTGTCGTTAATACACCGGCTGAACCGCACCGGTTTGAAAGTGATCGAACTGACCGGTTTCGTACACCCGCTGTGGGTGCCGCAACTGGCCGATGCCGAGAAGTTCATGCAGGGCTTCAAGCGCCAAGAAGATATCCGCTACCCGGTACTGGTACCGAATCTGATCGGTCTGGAGCGGGCATTGAGCGTCGGCGCCGACGAAATCGCGGTATTTACCGCCGCATCCGAACCGTTTAATCAGAAAAACATCAATTGTTCGATCGATGAGTCGATCGCGCGCTTCAAGCCGGTATTGGATGCGGCAAAAAGCCGCGGCATGCGGGTGCGAGGCTATGTGTCCTGCGCACTGGGCTGCCCTTTCCAAGGTTCTGTACCGGTTGCCGATGTGGTGCAGGTCGCGACCCGGCTGGCCGATATCGGCTGCGATGAAATTTCGCTGGGCGATACCATCGGCGTCGGCACACCGCTGCATGCCAAACGGATGCTGGCCGCGGTCAGCAGCGAAATCGAAATTCAGCGGCTGGCGGTGCATTTTCACAACACCTACGGACAGGCGCTGGCGAACATTCTCGCGTGCCTGGAACTGGGCGTGCGCACGGTGGACGCCAGCGTCGGCGGCCTTGGCGGCTGTCCGTACGCACCGGGCGCCAGCGGCAACGTACCCAGCGAGGATGTGGTCTATATGCTGCGCGGCATGGGCCTCGAGACCGGTATCGACCTGGAAGCTCTGGTCGATGCCGGACGCTTTATTTCCGACGCGCTGGGACGAACCAACGCCAGCAGCGTCGGGCGCGCATTTAAATCCGATAAGAAACTAGGAAGCAAGCATGGATATCAAATCGGTTAAGGCCGCGATCACCGGCGGCGTTTCCGGCCTGGGCCTGGCGGTCGCGGAACGTTTTGTCGCGGCCGGCGGCAGGGTCGCATTGC